>NZ_AVOF01000372.1:0-2956 GCF_000465935.2 Pseudomonas sp. EGD-AK9 | reverse complement strand
CTGGATCTGCGTGGCGCGGTAGCCGGCGTCGATCATCTGCTCGGCGCGGGCGAAGTCGGTGACGCCGAAGCCGGCCAGCGGCGGCTGGATCAGCACGTCGTCGGCCGCCAGAGTGGCCAGCTGCGCCTCGGAGTTCTTGCGCGTCATCAGGGTGATCGACTGGTTCATCACGTCGACCACGGTGGTCAGCTGCTCCACCGGTTTCAGCGGCGTGCCGAGGTCGACCACTATGACCCGCTCGACGCCCATCTGCCGCGCCACGTCCACCGGGATGTTGTTGACCATGCCGCCGTCCACCAGCAGGCGGCCGTCCAGCTCCACCGGGGCGAACACCGCCGGGATCGACATGCTGGCGCGCATCGCCTGGGGCAGGTGGCCGCGGCGCAGGATCACCTGTTCGCCGTTGGCGATATCGGTGGCCACGGCATGGAAGGGGATCGGCAGGCGGTCGAAGTCGCGGGTGTCGCTGCGGTGCACCAGCAGGCTCTCCAGCAGCAGCGCCAGGTTCTGCCCCTGGATCACCCCCAGCGGCAAGCCGAGGCTGCCGTCGTCGCGGAAACTGAGTTTCTGCTTGATCAGGAAGTCGCGGTCGTCCTGCTTGCGGCGAAAGGGCACGTCCTCGCGCGGCGGCGAGTCGGACAGTGCCTGCTGCCAGTCCAGCTCCAGGGCCAGGCGCTGCAGTTCCTCCACCGAGTAGCCGGCGGCGTACAGCCCGCCGACTATGGCGCCCATGCTGGTGCCGGCGATGGCGTCGACGCGGATGTTCTGCTCCTCCAGCGCCTTGAGCACGCCGATATGCGCCAGGCCGCGGGCGGCGCCGCCGGACAGCACCAGGCCGACGCGCTCGGCGGCGAAAGCGGGCAGGCTGGACAGGGCGAGCAGGCAGAGCAGCGAATGAAGCAGGCGGCGCATGGCGGTTTCCGGCGAGGGCAGGGCGAAAGGCCGCTATTATAGGCGCCAAGCCCTATCCCAGAGCCGCTGCCATGTCCGATCGCAAGCCCGAAATCGTCATCACTTATTGCACCCAGTGCCAGTGGTTGCTGCGCGCCGCCTGGCTGGCCCAGGAGCTGCTCAGCACCTTCGCCGACGAACTGGGCAGGGTCAGCCTGGAGCCAGGCAGCGGTGGGGTGTTTCGCATCCTCTGCGACGGCGTGCAGATCTGGGAGCGCAAGGCCGACGGCGGCTTTCCCGAGGCCAGGGTGCTCAAGCAGCGGGTGCGCGACCAGATCGACCCGGGCCGCGACCTGGGGCATAACGACAGGTAGGGTGCGCCGTGCGCACCATGGCTCCTGGGGCGCGTAGGTCGGGAGGCGCCCGTCACCCTCAACGCGCCAGTCGCGCCGAGACGAAGATGGCGCTGACGATCAGCGCGCCGCCGGCCAGCATGCGCAGGGTCGGCTGCTCGCTGAACAGCCACCAGGCGAAGAGGATGCCGTAGACCGGCTCCAGGGCGAAGATCACCGCCGTGGTGCGTGCCTTGAGCACGCGCAGGCTGGCGACGAACAGGCTGTGGGCCAGGCCGGTGCAGAAGATGCCGAGCATCGCCAGCCACAGCCAGTCCATCGGCCGCACGCTGGGCAGCAGCGGCCAGGCCAGCGGCATGAAGCAGACGAACACCGTGATGTTCTGGTACAGCGCCGCCTGCACCGGGTCGAGGCCGCGGGTGCTGGCGCGGTTGAGCAGCGACAGCAGGGCGAACAGGAAGCCGGACAGCACCGCCCACAGCAGACCGCCGGTGGCGCTGCTGGCGAGGCTGAATTCCGGGGTCACCAGGATCAGCCCGAGGCAGACCACGCCGACCATGGCGAACTCGATGGGGCGGGTGCGCTCGCGAAACAGCAGCCCCTCCAGCAGCACGGTGAAGGCCGGGAAACTGGCGAAGCCGAGCGTGGCGATGGCCACCCCGGAGACCTTCACCGCTTCGAAGAAGGTCACCCAGTGCCCGCCCAGGAGCAGGCCGCCGAGGCCCAGCAGGGCGAACTGGCGCAGGCTCGGGCGCACCGCGCTGCGGCTGCGCCACAGCAGGGCGGCCAGGCCCAGGGCGAGGATGGCGAAGATCGCCCGGCCGCCGGCGATCATGTTCGGCGTGGTCGCCGCCAGTTTGCCGAAGATGCCCGACAGGCCGAACAGCAGGGCGCCGAGGTGAATCGCCAGCAGGGCGTTGCGTTCCTTCATGCCAGGCGCGCGCCGTTGGGCAGCGGCTTGTCGAAGCCGGCCAGGACCACGCGGTTGTCGCTGTCATAGACCCCGGTCACCAGCACCTCGGAGCGCACCCCGGCGATGCGCTTGGGGGCGAAATTGCACACGCACAGCACCTGGCGGCCGAGCAGTTCGGCGCAACTGTAATGCGCGGTGAGCTGAGCGCTGGAAGTCTTGATGCCCAGTTCGCCGAGGTCCACCTCCAGCACGTAGGCGGGTTTTACGGCTTTCTCGTTGGGGCGCGCCGAACGGATGGTGCCGACGCGCAGCTCCACCTTGTCGAAATCCTGCCAGTCGATGTGTTGCATGGGTCACTCCTGGTTACTGACGCGCAGTCTAGGCGCCTCGCGCAGGGCTGTCTGTCGCAGGAATTGCGGGTTTTGTCGTCGGACTCTCGTAGGTTGGCGCTGAGCGCAGCGAAGCCCAACAGGGAGCGCCTGGCGCTCCGCCCGGCGATCGCATGGCGTTCTGCGGGGCGATCGCCGTTGGGCTTCGGCGCTGCGCGCCTCAACCCAACCTACGCGCTAGCGGCTGCGGCGCAACTGCCGCGGGGTAACGCCCAGATGTCGCGACAGCGCGGCGGTAAAGGCGCTCTGCGAGGCGTAGCCGACCCGCGCGGCCACCTCGCCGACGGCCAGGTCGCTGCCGCGCAGCAGGCGTTCGGCCAGTTGCAGGCGCTGGTCGCGGATGTGCTCCATCGGCGTGCGCCCGGTCTCGGCGAGGAAGCGGGCGTGGAAACGCGCCACCGACAGCCCGG
>NZ_AVOF01000371.1:0-2988 GCF_000465935.2 Pseudomonas sp. EGD-AK9 | reverse complement strand
CAGCGAGACCGCCGCGCGGCCCTGGTTCAGGCGTGCATACAGCGCGCTGGCGCGGCGCACCTGGTCGGCGTCCGGCTTGACCCGCACCGACTCGTAGCCCACCACCCGGCCCTGCTCGAGGACCGGCGTGACATAGGTGTTGACCCAGTAGTGGTCGCCGTTGCTGCAGCGGTTCTTGACGATGCCCATCCAGCTCTTGCCGGCCTTGAGGTACTCCCACATCTGCGCGAAGACCTGCGCCGGCATCTCCGGATGGCGCACCAGATTGTGCGGGCTGCCGATCAGTTGCTCGCGGCTGAAGCCACTGACGGCGACGAACTCGTCGTTGCAGGAGGTGAGCAGCCCCCTGAGGTCGGTGGTGGAAATCAGACGTTGGTCGGCCGGATAGGTACATTCGCGGCCACTGAGCGGCATGTTGACTCGCATGGTTGCTCCTACGCGTGGTTGTGCCGCACCGGCTGTGCGGACAGCTGCACTGCGCCGCGGCCAGCGCGGGCCAGAGCGACAGGAGCAGTGCCGCAAGCGCCAGTCTCGGGGCGGCGGTGCCGGGCGCGAATGCCCGGCAGACCGGCCAGGATAGTAGGAGCTCGCCCCCGCACCGGCTTCGCTTTGGCTGCCAGGCACTTTTCATTTCATGACTAACGTTTTATAAGCTAGAGGCATGTCCAAGCCCTGCGGCCAGCCCGAGCCGCCCCGAGAGCGAGCCCCTGCATGACCGCCCAAGCCCGTGCCGCCGTGTTGACCAACTACCTGGAAGTGGCGCGCCAGTACGGCCTCAATACCCGCGTGCTGATGGCCCAGGCGGGCCTGACGCAGGCCATGCTCAACGACCCCGACCAGCGCATACCGGTCGAGGCGGCCATCCGCCTGATGGAAGATTCCGCCCGCGAAAGCGGCTGCGAAACCCTCGGCCTGCGCATGGCCGAGCTGCGTCAGCTCTCCGACTTCGGCGAGGTCAGCCTGCTGCTCAGCCACCAGCACAGCCTGCGCGATGCGCTGCAGGTGATCGTGCAGTACCGCCACCTGATGAACGACTCGCTGGCGATCTATATCGAGGAAGCCGGCAAGACGGTGCTGATTCGTGAGGAAGTGGTCAGCGAATACCCCAGCCACAGTCGCCAGGCCATCGAACTGGCCATCGGCGTGATGTACCGCTTCTGCGCCGCCCTGCTCGGCGCGCACTGGCACCCGATCAGCGTCAACTTCAGCCACGAGGCCCCGGCGGATCTCTCCGTGCACCGGCGCATGTTCGCCTGCCCCCTGGAGTTCGGCAGCGAATTCAACGGCATCGTCTGCCCCTCGACCAACCTGGATACCGCCAACCCGCTGGCCAATGCCGCCATGGCCCGCCACGCCCAGCGCTACCTGGACTCGCTGCAGGGCTCCAGCGAACACTCGCTGACCCTGGACGTGCGCAAGGCCATCTACCTGTTGCTGCCCATGGGCCGCGCCACCATCGAACAGATCGCCCAGGCCCAGGGCATGAACGTGCGCACCCTGCAGCGGCGCCTGGAGGAGGACGGCGGCACTACCTTCAGCGAGTTGATCAACAGCGTGCGCCGCGAACTGGTGATCCGCTATATGGAGAACCCCGGCTATTCGCTGGCGCGCATCGCCGACATGCTCGGCTACTCGCTGCCCAGCTCCTTCACCCGCTGGTTCATCTCGCAGTTCGGCATGCCGCCGGCGACCTGGCGCGAGCAGCACCAGGTCGGCTCGCGCAAAGGCGGCTGAAGCCCCTCAGAGCCTGTTCAAAGGCTGCTGCGCCGCGGCAACGCGCCGCGCCCTGCCAGCAGGCGGTCACGCCAGCGGGTCGGCAACCAGGCGGCCAGATGCCACATCGGATGCAGGGGATAGCGCGGCTTCGGCCTGCTCGCGCGGATCGCCCGCAGCACCGCCAGGCTGACGCGCTCCACCGCCGCGCCCTGTCGCGCGCTGCGTTCCACCCGCTCCAGCAGCGCCTGCACTGCAGCCTGATAATCCGTGCCGGCGTAGCGCGGATCGGCCTTGACCTTGCCCCAGATCGCGGTACGGATCGGCCCCGGCTCGATCAGCACCACCTCGATGCCGTAGATGCCCAGCTCCACCCGCAAGGCGTCGCTGACCGCCTCCAGCGCATGCTTGCTCGCCGCGTAGCAGCCGGCCAGCGGCGTGGTCAGGCGCCCGGACACCGAGCCGATATTGATCAGCCGACCACGGCCGGCGCGACCGGGTCCGGCGCCGAGCAGGGGCGCGAAGGCCTGGGTCACGCCGATCAGGCCAAACAGGTTGACCTCGAACATGGCCCGCATCTCCGCCAGCGGCTGCAACAGCAGCGGGCCGGTGGGCGAGGCGATACCGGCGTTGTTGATCAGCGCCGCCAGCCCCTGCCCGCTGACCCAGGCCTCGACCTGGCGCACCGCGTCCGGCAGCGCCGCCTGATCGGTGACGTCCAGCAGCAGCGGATGGAAGGCCTCGCCCAGCTGCTCGCGCAGCCGTGCGGCCTCGTCCTGACGACGCAGCGTGCCTATGACCCGGTAACCCTGATCGAGCAACAGACGGGCACAAGCCAGGCCGATGCCGGAGGAAACGCCGGTGATGAGAACGAAGGGCTGCATGCCGTTGACTCCTTGCAGTGGGGGGTGGGAAATATCGGTTCAGGGCGCCGGCTGGCGCAGGCTCGCGGCCAGCTCGTCGAGATCGAGCACGGCGCGGCTGAGGTAGAACTCCGCCCCACCCTGCCCGCGCGTCTCCGACGCCTGCAGCAACGGGCGGACGAATTGGTAGCTGCTGCGGATCTTGGCCAGCGCCTCGGCATGCTCGGGCAAAAGCAGGCGCAGCTGCGCGAAACGCGCCTCGAGCACCTGGTCGAGCGCCTGCGGCGAGAGCTGGGCGAAGGCCACAGGCACGCCCGACGGCCAGGGGTAATGACGTATCTGGTAATCGAGCAGCAGGCTGGCCAGATCCAGGCTCTGCTGCCCCAGCAACTGCAGCGGCGTCGGCGCCTCG
>NZ_AVOF01000370.1:0-2992 GCF_000465935.2 Pseudomonas sp. EGD-AK9 | reverse complement strand
GGGCGGCGGCTGCAGCGCGGCGAAGGCCGGAGCGCCGAACAGCAGGCTGGCGAGCAGGGCGGGGGCGAATCGCTTCATGGGCAACCTCAACTCCTGGGCTCGTGGCGGGCCACCTGCTGGCCGGCACCGCTCGGGCGCTGGCACAGGCTGGCCTCGACCTTGAGGTCGTCGGCGCTGTCTTCGGGTTTCTGGATTTCCAGGGCGAAGAAGTTCTGTTCGCCCCAGCCCGGCTCGTCGCGCAGCTCGAAGGCGAAACGGCCGTCGGTGTCGGCGGTGTCGGGTTTCTCCAGCTTGAGTTGCTCGCGGCGGCCGTTGAGGTACCAGACGGTGGCGTCGACGCGCTTGACCGAGGGATCGCTGAAGCGCAGGTCGAGCTGATGGCGCGTGCCGGCCAGGGTCAGCAGGCGGTTCTCGCCGTTGACCAGCACCTCGTTGCTGCCCGGGCGCAGGCGCGTCTCGGCGCTGAGCAGGGCGCTCTGGTCGCTGCAGCCGTTGTTCAGGGTGGCCATCAGCTGGCGGTGGATCTTGTCCGAGGCCAGGTCGTAGAGCGGCGAGAATTCCCAGATCAGGATCTTCGGCGGATCCTTCTGGAACGCCTCGCTGCCCAGGTACTCGAGCATCGCTCCTTCCAGGCCGCCGCCGGCGAAGGCGGCATTGAGCACCTCGGCGCCCAGGTGCTGTTCGAGGAAACCGCCGAAGTTGTAGTTCTTGCCGCTGTGGCTGGTGCCGACCAGGGCGATCTTCGGGCTGCTCGCCTCGCCGAACAGTGCGTCGCCATCGCTGGCGTCCTTCGGCTCGGTGACGAACTGATCGACGTACTGCACCGCGTAGCCGGTGCCGCACAGCTGGCTGGCGACGTTCTGCATGGTGCCGGTCTTGCCCATCAGACCGACGCGCTCGGTGACGAACTCCTTGCGCGGAATATCTTCGAAGCCGGGGATGCGCTTGACCGTCTCGGCCACCAGGCGCGCGGTGCGTTCGGCGCCGTAGGGCGTCCAGTGCTGGTCACGGCGGAAATAGAACGCCTGGTCGCTGTCCTCGTCGGTCAGCGGCGTCAGGTCCGGCACCCAGATACCCAGCTGCTCGAAGCGGGTCAGCGCCTGGCGGTAGTTGGCCAGCGCCTTGTCGTAGTCGAAGCGCTGGTAGTCGGCGGGCTTGAGCTTGTTGCGATTGACCAGACCGCGGGTCGGTTGATAGACCACCACCAGCTCGACGCCGCGCTGCTTGAGGCCGTCGCGCAGTTCCTTGAGGCGCTGGTAGCCGGTTTCGCTGGTGCCGAACTCGGTGCGCAGGTCTTCCACGCTGCGAAACAGCCAGCCTTCCTCGGCGTCCATCAGGGTGATGAAGTTCTTCATGTAGTTGCTGGTGTAGCGGCTGGCGTCGTGCGCGGCGGGGCACAGCGAGCAGCAGTCTTCGACCTGGTATTGCGGCGCCTGGCGCTCCTGCGCCTGCAGGGCACCGCAGGCGGCGCAGGCCACGGCCAGGGCGAGGGATTTGAGCGGAGAAACGATCATGGTGGGCCTCGTCAATTGGTCATCTGCTCGGGATCGATCGGGTCGATCAGCACGGGCTGGCGCTGGCGCACCAGCAGGTCGAGGATCTGTTCCTGTTTTTCGCCGAGGATGCCGGCGAGCTGGATACCGTTGCTCTTGCGCGGGGCGATCAGCTTGACCCGGTACAGCTCCACCGACAGCGGCGAGTCGATGTTGATCGGGCTGGAGCCGTTGCCGGCCAGGGTGCCGCCGACGATGATCATCGACACCTTGGTGTCGAAGGGGTCGAGCTTGAGGTCGCGGTCGGTATCGGACAGGTCCTTGATGTGGCCGTACACGCCGGTCAGCTCGTTGAGCGCGGCGAGGTTGTCGTACAGGCGAATGTTCTCGCTGTTGCGGATGCGGATGCCGTGGCGCCGGTTGCGCAGCACCTGGTTGCCCCACAGCAGGTTGTCGCCGCTCTCGTAGATGGTGATGCCGTCGGCATGGTTGCCATGCACGCGGTTGTAGGCGATCAGGTTGCCGACGCTGTTACGGTCGATGACCACCCCGGAGAGCTTGTTGTCATGGCTCTCGTTGTTGATGATCCAGCTGTCGTTGACCTCGCGCGAAATGATGATGCCGTGCTTCTTCTTGGTCCCGAACACCTTGTTCTCGGCGATGATCAGGCCGTGCGAACGGTCGTGCGGGTCGATGCCGTAGACGATGTTGTCGCGGTAGGTGTTGCCCTTGATCACCACGTTCTGCGCTTCGTAGCAGTAGAAGCCGTACCAGTGGTCGACGAACTCCGAATCGATCAGCCAGCCGGTCGGCTCCTCGCGCTTGAGGCGGGCATGCATGTTCGGCGTGTACTGGGTGATCGACACCCCGTAGGACTTGGAATTCGAATAGCCCAGGCTGGTCAGCACGCTGCCGGCGATGTACAGCTCGCTGCCGCCCCAGGACACCAGGAAGGGGCGGAACTCCTTGCCGTCGTCGCGCAGGGTGGCCGGGCCCTTGTCGGCCTCGCGCCAGGCGGTGACGCGGGTGTCGGTGAGGAACATCAGGCCGTCGTTGACCAGGAAGGCGCCGCGTTCCTGCGACAGGCGCAGCTCGCGGGTCTCCTTGCCGACGTGCAGGGTCGCGCCCTGGGCGACCACGATAGGCAGGCGGGCGAGGTAGACGCCCGGCTGCTGTTCTTCGAACTGGCTGGCGGGCAGGGCCTTGGCCAGGTCCTGCGCGGTGACCAGGCCACCTTCGATGAAGATCGCCTGGGGCATGCCCTGCTGGCGCTTGACCCATTCGCGCAGGCGCTCGTTGCCGCCGGTGAAGTCCTTCAGCGCGTCCTGGCGCAGCATGCGCCGCACCGCCACGCGGCCCTTGTCCTGGCGTGGAATCTTGGCCAGCACGGCGTCCATGGTGTAGCCGGACAGATCCGGCAGCGTCGGCGCTTCCAGGTGCAGCGGCTCGGCCGGCGCGCTGCGCACCCGGTAGTCGAACTGGTGCTCGCTCTCGGCACC
>NZ_AVOF01000369.1:0-2999 GCF_000465935.2 Pseudomonas sp. EGD-AK9 | reverse complement strand
CCACTGATTTATTCGTCCGCCACCGCCCGGCTGGTGGGATGCCTTTGAGATAATGGCCGCTGCTGAGCCACAACGGGACCTCAACCGATGCAATCGAGCTTTTCCGAGCTGGAGTACGCCGCCAAGAAGAAGCAGACGCGGCGTGACCGGTTCCTCGCCGAGATCGAGGCGGTGACGCCGTGGTCGGCGCTGGAGGCCGAGATCGAGCCGTTCTACCCGAAGGGCGCGGGTCGCGGGCGCCCGCCGATCGGGGTGGGACGGATGCTGCGGATGTACGTGGCGCAGCAGTGTTTCGGGTTGTCGGACGAAGGGATTGAGGACGCGATCTACGACAGCCAGGCGATCCGCGGCTTCGTCGGCATCGACTTGGCTCGGGAAGCGGCGCCCGACGCGACCACGCTGTTGAAGTTCCGCCGCCTGCTGGAGACGCACGGGCTTACGCGCAAGATCTTCGAGGTCATCAAGACGCATCTCGCCGAGAAGGGCCTGATGATGCGCGAGGGCACCATCGTTGATGCCACCCTGATCGCTGCGCCGCCCTCGACCAAGAACCGCGCCAAGGCGCGCGACCCCGAGATGCACCAAGCAAAGAAGGGCAACCAGTGGTACTTCGGGATGAAGGCGCACATCGGCGTCGATGCCGAGTCAGGCTTGGTGCATGCGGTGGTCGCGACGGCCGCCCACGTGAGCGACGTGAGCCAGACGCACAAGCTGCTGCACGGTAAGGAGACGGAGGTGCTCGGTGACGCGGGCTATCAGGGCGTCGAGAAGCGCGAAGAGAACCGGGGCACCAAGGTGACCTGGCACGTCGCCATGAAGCGCAGCAAGCGCAAGGCATTGCCGGCCAACCGGCTGGGGAAGCTTCTCGAGAAGCTTGAGCGCGTCAAGGCGAGCATTCGCGCCAAGGTCGAGCACCCGTTCCATGTGGTCAAGAACCTCTTCAAGCATAAGAAGACCCGCTACCGCGGGCTGGCGAAGAACGAAGCTCAGTTGTTCTCGCTCTTCGGCCTGGCCAATCTGTTCCTGGCGCGCCGACCGTTGTTGGCGCTTCATGCCCGAGGTGCGTCCTGATGGGACACCAAGGAGCGAAAACGGGGGGCAACAGCCCGTGAACGACCCGATCGGAAGCGAAAAATGTCTTCGACCTCGAATGGTCATCACTGATACGCGCTCGAAATCGGTCCGCGGGCGCTTGAACTTGATTTGTTCAGCATTTCCCTAACGCGTAAGATTTTTACCTATTGATGTTAATTTGAGGAGATGAATAACATGGAATTTTTATTACTGGTATTACCTTTGCTGATTATTATCTTTCTTTTGGTGCGGAAGCAGCATATGTTGGTTGCGGCATTCATAGGCGGAGCCTTAGCAATTATATTGGGACGATTAGATGCAGTAGTAATTAATAAGCTTTTTACAGAAGGCATTACCAAAATGCTCGGTATGACGGTTCCAATTTTGTATGCCGCTACGGCATCAATGGTTACAAAAGCTGGTTCCATCAATTCTGTTGTAAATTTGGCTAATCATTATTTTAAAGGACGTATAGCGATACTGGCAGGTTTTATGGTTCTAATCCAGGGAGTAGCCACTTTAATGTCAGGGTTAGCATCAAGTAATAGTATCGTAATAGCACCTTTAGTCTTTGCTGCGTTCGGTGCGGTGCCTGAAGTTATAGCCGGTATGACGATTGTCTCCGCAGTTGCTTTTTCTACCACTCCAGTATCGGGTCATGCTGTAGTTGCGGCTCAAATGGCTAAGATTGATATATTTGAATATTTTTCTTTAATGCAGCCGATAGTTGCTCTGTTCTTTGTGATAGGCATAGGAATTGCAGTATTTGGAGTATTAAAACGGGGGACTATGTTTAAAGGCACTGGAAGTGAGACCAGTGAAAATGCTGCGGCTGCAGAGGATGCTACTGATTCTGTTAATCAAATGTGGATAAAAGCGGTACCCTTTATTGCGCTTTTGATTATGGCGGTGTTCGGATCTAATATTAACAAACTTATTCACATTAATATTTTTACTCCAGCGATAAATGTTATAATTACAGTAATCCTTACTATGGTCTGTGCTAAGTTTAGTCCCCGAGAAGCATCAGATGCCCTAGTAGACGGCAGTCGTATTTTTCTTGTAACTTTATTTTCTGTCGGTTTGTTCTTGGGCTTTATCAATATGATTGGTGAAATTGGCACTTTTGTAGCTATTGCAAACTTAGTCAATAATGTTCCCCAAGTCTTGGTTGTACCCATTGCCATTTTAATCGGATATCTTCTTGCTATCCCGGTAGGAGCTCTATCTACTGCTGTCGCAGCGTTAATTTTGCCTACACTGGCTGCAATTGGGCTATCTCCCTTAGCGCTAGGTCTAGTAGCAGTAGCCATTGGTTTTGGCACCCAGGTGAGTCCGGTTCAAATTAACATAGCAGTTCTTGCTGGTGCTTTTAAGCAGAATGTTATGGATATTATTAAAGGAAACTTACCTTACAGTCTTGCCTCATTATTCATAATTATAGTGATTGGTGTATTATTTGCTTAGTTTTAAGTGTGGGGGAGGGTTGATCTCCCCCACAAAAATGCAAAATAGGAGGTATTGACTATGCTCGATGTAAAAGTGTATCGCATTCCTATGGATTCGCCCGATGATGTTTCCGGTTTGAAAGAGTTAATTGACAGTGGTCAGTTAAACCCGGAGGAAGTAGTAGCTATTTTGGGCAAGACAGAAGGCAACGGCTGTGTTAATGATTTCACACGTGGGTTTTGCACTGCTTCTTTTTCGTCCTTAATGGCGGAATATCTTAATGTAGACACCAAAGAAGTTGAGAAGAAAATTGCCTTTGTAATGTCTGGAGGAACAGAGGGGGTAATGACTCCTCATGCTACCGTATTTACTTCCCGTGAAGTGGCACAACAAGAAGTTTCTGAGAAGCGGCTTGCGATTGGGGTTTCAATGACTAGGGATTTTGCCCCCGAAGAAATAGGTACCATGGTTCAAGT
>NZ_AVOF01000368.1:0-3001 GCF_000465935.2 Pseudomonas sp. EGD-AK9 | reverse complement strand
GGCTCGGCGGCCGGCGCAGCGTCCTGACTGCGCACCTGCTCGGCCTCGCGGTCGGCAGCTTCCTGGGCCTCGGCGGAATCGTTGGCGCGCTGTTCCGGGGTGCGCTGATCGGAGAACACCAGCAGCAGATAGCGGCTGCGATTGAGTGCAGCGGTGGGCACGGCGCGGACGATGGCGAAGGGCTGGCCGGAGTCGTGGATCACTTCCTTGACCGTGGCCACCGGGTAACCGGCGGGAAAGCGCTGACCCATGCCGGAGCTGACCAGCAGGTCGCCCTCCTTGATGTCGGCGGTGTCGGCCACGTGGCGCAGTTCCAGACGCTCCGGGTTGCCGGTGCCGACGGCGATGGCGCGCAGGCCGCTGCGGTTGACCTGCACCGGAATGCTGTGGGTGGTGTCGGTGAGCAGCAGCACCCGCGAGGTGTAGGGCATGACCTCCACCACCTGGCCCATCAGGCCGCGGGCGTCGAGCACCGGCTGACCGAGGAACACGCAGCGTTTCTTGTCCGCGTCCACGCAGTCCTTTTCACCCTTGTCGATCAAGATGCGGTGGGTATAGGGATTGGGGTCGACGCCGATCAGCTCGCCGACCAGCACTTCCTCGTCCACCAGCGCCGCCGAGTTGAGCAGCTCGCGCAGGCGCACGTTCTGTTCGGTCAGCGCGGCCAGCTTCTGCAGGCGGCGCTGCAGCAGCAGGGCCTCCGCCTTGAGCTTCTCGTTCTCGGCCATCAGTTCGCTGCGGCTGGAGATCTGCTGGGTGGCGCCGTCCCAGGCGCGTACCGGCAGGTCGCCAAGCTCATAAAGGGGCGTCAGTACCAGGCCCAGCTGACTGCGCAGCGGCTTGAGCGCCTCGAAACGGGCATCGACCACCATCAGCACGGCCGAGAGCACGGCCAGCACCAGCAGGCGGATGCCCAGCGAGGGGCCTTTGGCGAAGAGCGGCTTAATGGCCGACCCCTTGTGCGCCGCGAGGGCGGAAGACGCGCGAGTTCATGCGAAAGACAAATCGATCCGGCAAGGAATGGGGCGAGTGTACTGCAGTGCTTGAACAGGCGCGTGCCGCCCGAAGGCGGCACGGCGGACCCGGCTGGAGCGTCGGATTACTCCGAGGACAGCAGGTCCATGGTGTGGCGATCCATCATCTCCAGCGCCTTGCCGCCGCCACGGGCGACGCAGGTCAGCGGGTCTTCGGCGACTATCACCGGCAGGCCGGTTTCCTGCGACAGCAGCTTGTCCAGGTCGCGCAGCAGCGCACCGCCGCCGGTCAGCACCAGGCCGCGCTCGGCGATGTCCGAGGCCAGCTCGGGCGGCGACTGCTCCAGCGCGCTCTTGACCGCCTGGACGATGGTCGCCAGGGATTCCTGCAGCGCCTCGAGCACTTCGTTGGAATTGAGGGTGAAGCTGCGCGGCACGCCCTCGGCCAGGTTGCGGCCACGCACGTCGACTTCGCGGATTTCGCCGCCCGGGTAGGCGGTACCGATTTCCTGCTTGATCCGCTCGGCGGTGGATTCGCCGATCAGCGAGCCGTAGTTGCGGCGCACGTAGGTGATGATGGCTTCGTCGAAGCGGTCGCCGCCGACCCGTACGGATTCGGCGTAGACCACGCCGTTCAGCGAGATCAGGGCGATTTCGGTGGTGCCGCCGCCGATGTCGACGACCATCGAGCCGCGCGCTTCTTCCACCGGCAGGCCGGCGCCGATGGCCGCGGCCATGGGTTCTTCGATCAGGAATACTTCGCGGGCGCCGGCGCCGAGCGCCGATTCGCGGATGGCGCGGCGCTCGACCTGGGTCGACTTGCACGGCACGCAGATCAGCACGCGCGGCGAGGGCTGCAGGAAGCTGTTCTCGTGCACCTTGTTGATGAAGTACTGCAGCATCTTCTCGCAGACGCTGAAGTCGGCGATCACGCCGTCCTTCATCGGGCGGATGGCGGCGATGTTGCCCGGGGTACGGCCGAGCATGCGCTTGGCCTCGGAACCGACGGCGACGACACTTTTCTGGTTACCGTGGGTACGGATGGCGACCACCGACGGCTCGTTCAGCACGATGCCGCGTTCGCGCACATAAATGAGGGTATTGGCAGTGCCCAGGTCGATCGACAGATCGCTGGAAAACATGCCACGCAGTTTCTTGAACATGGGGAAAGGGACCCTAGGCAACGCGTGGGTAAAGGCAAAGCGCGAAAACGCGCAGGTAAAAAGTGCGGCAAACTCTAACAACGGCAGGGATTTTGAGCAAGGCGGCAATATGGTAGATTGCCTGTTTTTCCGGGCCTTGCAGCCGCACATCGCGGCCTTTGACCGCCGGCTCGCGACATCCGTTCCCTGCGTCAGGCACGCATAGCAAGACCCCGATCACACTTCCACTGGAGAACCCCCGATGGCGCTTGAACGCTCCGAGGTGGAAAAAATCGCCCACCTGGCCCGCCTGGGCCTGAACGAAGGCGATCTTCCGCAAACCACCGCGACCCTGAACAACATCCTCGGCCTGATCGATCAGATGCAGGCGGTCGACACCCAGGGCATCGAGCCCCTGGCCCACCCGCTGGAAGCCACCCAGCGCCTGCGCGCCGACGTGGTCTGCGAGAGCAACCAGCGCGACGCCTACCAGGCCATCGCCCCGGCCGTGGAAAACGGCCTGTACCTCGTGCCGAAAGTCATCGAATAAAGGAAAGGGCCTGACATGCATCAACTGACCCTGGCCGAGATCGCCCGCGCACTCGCCGCCAAAGAATTCTCCGCCGAAGAGCTGAGCCGCAGCCTGCTGGCGCGCATCGCGCAGCTCGATCCGCAGCTCAACAGCTTTATCACCGTCACCAGCGATCTCGCCATCGAGCAGGCCAAGGCCGCCGACGCCCGTCGCGCCGCCGGCGAGAGCGGCGCCCTGCTCGGCGCGCCGATCGCCCACAAGGACCTGTTCTGCACCAAGAACGTGCTGACTTCCTGCGGCTCGAAGATCCTCACCGGCTTCAAGGCGCCCTACGACGCCACCGTGGTGGAAAA
>NZ_AVOF01000367.1:0-3004 GCF_000465935.2 Pseudomonas sp. EGD-AK9 | reverse complement strand
CTGCAGCGGCGCGCGCGGCAGGTCGTCGGCGTCGTCGCGGGCCTTGGGCAGGGTCAGGCTGACCCAGAATTCCGAGCCTTCGCCTGGCGTGCTGTCGACGCCGATCTCGCCGCCCATCTGCTCGATCAGGCGCTTGGAAATCACCAGGCCCAGGCCGGTACCGCCGGCCTGGCGGCTGAGCGAGTTGTCGGCCTGGCTGAAGGCCTGGAACAGCGCGCGCAGGTCCTCGTCGGACAGGCCGATGCCGGTGTCCATCACGCTGATGCGCAGCTGGGCACGGTCTGCGCTCTCGTCCTCGACCATGGCGCGCATGACGATGGTGCCTTCGCGGGTGAACTTGATGGCGTTGCTCACCAGGTTGGTCAGCACCTGTTTCAGCCGCAGCGGGTCGCCGCGCAGGGCCAGCGGGGTGTCGCGGTAGATCAGGCTGACCAGCTCCAGCTGCTTCTCGTGGGCGGCGGGGGCGAGGATGGTCAGGGTGTCCTGCAGCAGGTCGCGCAGGTTGAAGGGGATGGATTCGAGCACCAGCTTGCCGGCCTCGATCTTGGAGAAGTCGAGCACCTCGTTAATGATGCCGAGCAGGCTGTCGGCGGACTTCTCGATGGTCGCCAGGTAGTCCTGCTGGCGCGGGCTGAGCTCGCTCTTCTGCAGCAGGTTGGTGAAGCCGAGGATGCCGTTGAGCGGGGTGCGGATCTCGTGGCTCATGTTGGCGAGGAACTCGGACTTGATGCGGCTGGCCTCCAGGGCCTCCTTGCGCGCGAAGTCCAGCTCGATGTTCTGGATCTCGATGGTCTCCAGGTTCTGCCGCACGTCCTCGGTGGCCTGCTCGATGCTGTGCTGCAGTTCTTCCTGGGCGTTCTGCAGGGCCTCGGCCATGCGGTTGATGCCGGCGGCCAGCTCGTCCAGCTCAACGCTGCCCAGCGGCGGCAGGCGGGTTTCCAGGTGGCCGTCCTTGAGCTGGGCGACCCCAGCCTTGATCGCGCGCAGCGGGCCGTTGATGCTGCGGCTCATGCGCAGGGCGAGCAGGGCGGTGACGCCGAGGCCGCCGACGATCAGCAGCAGGCTGGCGAACAGGCTGCGGTAGCCGCTGAGCAGGGTGCCCTGGTGCGACAGCTCCAGCTCGACCCAGCCGAGCAGTTCGGCGCTGCGCTCGTCGCCGGAGTCGTCGCTGAGGGCCAGGTGCTGGTCGTACACCGGCAGCAGAAAACGCGTGGCGTCCTGGCCGCTGAGGCGGCTGAGCCCGGGTTGGTCGTTCGGCACCGGGTTGAGCATGCTCGGCCCGGCATGCGCCAGCGGCGCGCGTTCGGCGGCGAGGAAGCTCACCGCGCGCACGTCCGGGTGCTCCAGCGACTGCCGGGCGATGCGTTCGAGCAGCGGCTTGTTCTGCTGCTGCAGGGCCGGCGCGGCCAGCGGCGCGAGGTGCTCGACCAGCATCTCGCCGCGCTGCAGCAGCTGCGCCTGCAGCCCGGACAGCTGCACCCAGGTGAAGTAGCCGCCGAGCACCAGCGCCAGCAGGCTGGTGGGCAGCAGGGTGAGCAGCAGCACGCGGCCCTTGATGCCTAGATCCTTGAACACGCCTGGTCTCCTTTATGACGTCTGGGCAGTGTAGCGATTCGCTGCCGAGGAATCTGTAGATGAGTGGTCCGGGTTTAGTAGGTAGAATTGTTCGCATTCGTCTTTTCGGTCGTTCGCCATGCTGTCCACCGCTCATCCCGCCGCCCGCATCCTCGCCGTCGAAGACGACCCGCTGCTCGCCAGCCACCTGCAGGCCCACCTGCAGGGCTGCGGCTACCGCATCACCCTCAGCCGCGACGGCAGCGAGGGGTTGCGTCTGGCCGAGAGCGAGGACTTCGACCTGATCCTGATGGACATCCTGCTGCCCGGCACCAACGGCCTGGACGCCCTGCAGCAGTTGCGTCGGCGGCGCGGCGTGCCGGTGCTGCTGATCTCGGCGCTGGGCGACGAGCCCCATCGCATCGCCGGCTTCAGCCAGGGCGCCGACGACTTCCTGCCCAAGCCGTTCAGCCTCGGCGAACTCAGCGTGCGCATCGAGGCGATCCTGCGCCGGGTCGCCTACGAGCGGCGCGAGCCGTCGCCGCGCGAATCGGCCGACGCCCTGTGGTTCGACGAGGACCGCTGCGACGTGGCCCTGGCCGGCCACTGGGCGGGGCTGACCCCCAGCGAGTACCGGGTGCTGGAGCTGCTCTGGCGGCACCGCGACGAGGCGCTGAGCAAGCCCTTCCTCTATCAGCAGGCGCTGCGCCGCGGCTACGCCCAGCACGATCGCAGCCTGGACATGCACGTCAGCCATATCCGCCGCAAGCTGCAGACCATCGGCTACCAGGGCGGGCGGGTGGAAACGGTGTGGGGCCGGGGCTACGTGCTGGCGCGGGCGGGCGCATGAGGCTGCCGGGACGGCACTCGCTGCTGTGGAAGCTGACCGGCGCGCTGGCGCTGTTCTGCCTGCTGCTGGTCAGCCTGCATGTCGATTTGGAGCGCCTGTTCATTCAGGCCACCTCGCGTCTGCCGGCCTCGACCAAGGCGCTGCTGCGCGCCTATGGCCAGGAGGCCGAGGCCGCCTGGCGCGAGGCGGGGATGAGTGGGGTCGATGCCTTCCTGGCGCGCCTGCACGAGCGCGAGCAGGTCTGGGCGGTGGTGGTCGACGGGCAGCAGCGCTCCCTGTCGTCGCAGGCGCTGGATGGGGACGAGCGCGCGCGGCTGGACTTCGTGCGCCGCCTCGACTGGCTGGTGGGGCGACCCGGCGGTACGCCGACCTTCTATGTGCCGTTCAGCGACGGCGAATCGCGCCTGGTGATGGAGCTGCCCCAGCGCCTGAACCCGCGCCAGCACCTCGAACTGTGGAACCTGCTGCTGCAGCGGATAGTGCCGGCAGTGCTCGCGGTGCTGCTCGGCGTGCTGCTCTATCGCCTGCTGATCGCCCCGCTGGCGATCCTGCGGCGCCAGGCCAACGCCCTGCACGCCGACGATCTCAGTGCGCGGGCCG
>NZ_AVOF01000366.1:0-3024 GCF_000465935.2 Pseudomonas sp. EGD-AK9 | reverse complement strand
GGTGGTCGAGCAGGGCGGCGGCGGCAGCATCGACGCTGCCATGGCGCTGGCGCGCACGCTCGGCGCGCAGGCGCGAGAAGCGGCAGGGCAGTTCGACGTTGTCGCGCACCGAGAGAAAGGGCAGCAGGTTGAACTGCTGGAAGATGTAGCCGGTGTGATCGACGCGAAAATGGTCGCGGGCGCCGGCCGAGAGCTGGCCGAGATCCTGGCCGAGCAGGCGGATATGCCCGCGCTGGGCCTTCTGCACGCCGCCGAGCAGGCCGAGCAAGGTGGTCTTGCCGCTGCCGCTGGGGCCCTTGAGAAACAGGGTCTCGCCGCGCTCGAGGGTGAAGCGGGGGATGTCCAGCAAGGGCGCCTGGCCGGGCCAGGCGAAGCCGAGGTCGGCGAGGTCGATCAGGGATTGGGTCATGGTCCGGCTATCGGGTGGTTTATGGGCCTGCGTGTAGGGTGGGTGACGCTCCACCCATCCACCATGGCGCTCCCACGGTGGATGAGAAGAGCGTCAGCTACGCGCCCCGATCCACCCTACGGCTTCAGAAATTCAGGCGCGGCTGGGCGGGAGTCAGTTCCACGCCCTGCTGGCCGCTCGGGCCGATCAGTTGTACCTGAATCTTCTCGGTGGCGGGGAAGCGTTTGAACAGCTCGGCCAGGTCCAACTGTTTCAAGTCGTTGGCGCGGGCGCAGTCGAAACGGTAGTGGGCGTGGATCTCGCTGTGCTCGCCCTGATGCTCATGATGGTCGTGGTCATGGTGACCTGCGTCGCCGAACAGCGGGCTCTGCAGTTCCACCTGGGTCGCCTTGCAGTCGCCGGCGGCCAGGGCGAACAGGCTCAGCGGCTGTTCCAGTTCGGCCTTGGCGGTGGCCACCTTGGCCTTGTCGGCGTCGCT
The DNA here is from genome assembly GCF_000465935.2 of Pseudomonas sp. EGD-AK9. Taxonomy (NCBI): domain Bacteria; kingdom Pseudomonadati; phylum Pseudomonadota; class Gammaproteobacteria; order Pseudomonadales; family Pseudomonadaceae; genus Pseudomonas; species Pseudomonas sp. EGD-AK9. The sequence continues at coordinate 2,137 of NZ_AVOF01000366.1, read as the reverse complement.
CTTGGCGGCGTGCTCGAAACCCACCAGGTTCATCGCCGGGCTTTCCAGCTGCAGCTCCAGGGTCTGGCCGTCGAGCGCCACGTTGAGGCTGGCGACGCCGTGCTCGTGAGCGCCGAGGCTGTCGTGTGCGTGATCATGATGATCGTGGTCGTGTTTGTGTTCATGCGCCTGGGCGACGGCCAGGGGCAACAGGGCGAAGGGCAGGGCGAGCAGCAGTCGGCGCATGGGGCGTCTCCGGTACGGGTTTTAATCGTTACGTTATAACAACTTTTGTGCCGGCCTGGCCAGCGCACAGGCGTCATGGGAGCATGGGCGCTGGGAATGGGAGAACGATCATGCTGCGCATACGCGGACGCATCGGCGACTGGCCGGTGGACCTGACTGTGGAACTGGAGGCCGAGGATTGGGCGCGCCTGACGGCAGGCCTGAGCGCCGTGTCAGCGACCGAGGTGCCAGCGCCGGCCGTCTCGGCCGGCAGCAATGACGCGCTCTGGCAGACCGCCCTGCAACTGGTGCGCGACGCCGGGCAGGTGGAGGGGCCGCAGCTGCTCGGCCAACTGGCCGCGCTGGCCGGCGGCGAGGCGGCCGGCAAGCGCCTGCTGGTGCGCCTGCGCCACTGCGCGCAGATCCGTATGGAAACCGGCGCCGATGCGCCGATCTATCGCTGGGTGGGCGAGCCAGCCTAGGTCGGTGCTGAGCCTGCGAAGCCCAACAAAGCGTTCTGCCACTGTCTCTGGCGCGCGGTGTGGGGCTTCGCGGCGCTCAGCCCAACCTACCGTCTAGGTTCCGGCCTGAGTCAGTAGATCGCCTGGTACAGCTTGCGGCGGTAGGCGGTGACCAGCGGGTGGTCGCCGCCGAGCAGGTCGAACACCTGCAGCAGGGTCTTGTGCGGCAGGCCGTCCTGGTAGCTGCGGTTGCGCACGAACAGCCTGAGCAGGGCATCCAGCGCCGGCTCGTACTGCTGGCGGGCCAGTTGCTGCACGGCCAGCTGGTAGGCCGCCTCGTCGTCGCCGGCGTCCTGCGCCAGGCGGCTCTTCAGGGTGGCCACTTCCGGCAGGTCGGCGGCCTGGCGAAGGAAGGTCAGCTGCGCCTTGGCGCCGGCCAGGGCCTGCTTGTGTTCGTCGCCTTTCACCGCATTCAGCACCGCCTCGGCTTCGCCCAGCTCGCCGCGCTCGGCCAGGCAGCGGGCGTAGAGAATCAGCGCCGCGGCGTGCTCGTTGTTCTCCGTCAGCAGCTGCTTGAGCAGCGCTTCTGCGTCGGCGAAGCGGCCGTCGGCGAACAGCGCCTGGGCGGCTTCCAGCGGGTCGGCCGCGGCCGGCGCCGGCTCGGCGACATGGGGGGCGAGCATCTGGCGAATCGCCGCTTCCGGCTGGGCGCCGGCGAAGCCGTCCACCGGCTGGCCGTCCTTGAACAGCACCACGGTGGGCAGGCTGCGGATGCCGAAGCGCTGGACGATGTCCTGCTCGACATCGCAGTCGACCTTGGCCAGCAGCAGTTCGCCGGCGTATTGCTCGGTGATCTTCGCCAGCAGCGGCATCAGCGCCTTGCACGGCGCACACCATTCGGCCCAGAAATCCACCAGTACCGGCTTGTGGAAGGAGTTCTCGATCACCAGCTGTTCGAAGCTGGCGGCGCCGGATATGTCGAAGATATAGGGGGAATCGCTCATGGTCGGTCTCGAAGGGCAGGGCAATGGTCTATTAATGCGGGCAGGCGACCCGCGAAACAAGGGGGGGCGCTGCTGCCTGTTCCCCGGACTGCATCCGGGCTACCTCGGTCGTAGCGCATGATACAGGCTGACCTCGCGGAATTCGGCCGGCTCGGCCAGATCCGGCCAGGTACAGCCGTCGAGCAGCGCCAGGCGGCGGTACAGCGGGTGCTGGAAGTCCTTGACTCGCGAGTCGGCCACCAGCGCCTGGCGACCGCGGCTGAGGAAATGATCGAGCAGCGGCAGGTTGGCGCGGTCGTAGAGCACGTCGGCCACCAGGATCAGGTCGTAGCGGTCGGCCTCGGCGAAGAAATCTTCCGAGTAGTCCAGCGTCACGCCATTGAGCGCGGCATTGGCGCGGCAGGCGGCCAGCGCCAGCGGGTCGAGGTCGCAGGCCACCACCTCGGCGGCGCCGGCCTTGGCTGCGGC
>NZ_AVOF01000365.1:0-3036 GCF_000465935.2 Pseudomonas sp. EGD-AK9 | reverse complement strand
CTCGGCGTGGCGCCCGATGGACCTGCTGGTCTGGCTCGGCCCGGCCATCGGCCCGGCGGCCTTCGAGGTCGGCGCCGAGGTGCGCGAGGCCTTCGTCGGCCAGCACGGCGAAGCGGCAAGCGCCTTCGTGCCCGGCACCAATGCCGGCAAGTACATGGCCGATATCTACCAGCTGGCGCGCATCCGCCTGGCCGCCATCGGCGTCACTGCGGTCAGCGGCGGAGGGCTGTGCACCTACAACGATCCGCGCTTCTACTCCTACCGGCGCAGCCCACGCACCGGGCGCTTCGCCTCGCTGATCTGGCTGCAGCCCTGAGTCGGGCTACCCCGGCCGCGTAGGGTGGATCGCGCTTTATCGATCCACCGCTCTGGTGGATATAAAAAGCGATATCCACCCTACGGCCATCCCGCCTCCCGCCATCCCGCCATCTCCGCTAATCGGCGCTTTTGTAGCTCTTAATCACCATCATCAATAGTGCTGTGCCGAGCGAGACGACCGGTCATATGCTCGGCGCCATGAACAGCATTCGACTCGACAAGCGCGACCTGATCCTGAGCAAGGGCTCGGCGGTGATGACCCGGCGCGGCTACCACGGCACCGGGGTACAGGAGATCGTCCAGGCCGCCGGGATTCCCAAGGGCAGCTTCTATCACTACTTCGCCAGCAAGGAAGACTTCGCCCTGCAGGCGCTGGCCTTTATCTACCGCCCGCGGCTGGAGCGTTATGCCCAGGCGCTGGGCAACCCGGCGCTGAGCCCGCGGGCGCGCATCCTCGGCTACTACCGCGACCTGCTGGCGCACTTCGCCCGCCAGGACTCGCCGCAGTACCACTGCTTCATCGGCAGCCTGAGTTTCGAGATGAGCGAGATGCTGCCGGCCATCGGCGCCGAAGTGGAGGCCATCCAGCAGGCCTCGGTGGAGATACTGCGCCAGTGCCTGGAGCAGGCGCGCGCCAGCGGCGAGCTGAGCGCCGACGAGGACTGCGGCAACCTTGCGATCTTTATCGCCAACGCCTGGCAGGGCGTGCTGGCGCGGCTCAAGGTGGGCCGCAGCCTGCAGCCGCTGGAAGCTTTCGTGTTACGCCTGGAGCGTCTGCTGCAGGCCTGATTTTTCTTGCCCCTTGAAACGAGACGACCGGTCGGTTGGCCGGCCCCAGGAGACCCCATGAGCGCCCCCGTACAAGCCCTGTTCGCCCCCTTCCGCCTCGGCAACCTGGAGCTGCCGACCCGCGTGGTGATGGCGCCGATGACCCGTTCCTTCTCCCCCGGCGGCGTGCCCAACGCCCAGGTGGTGGAGTACTACCGCCGCCGCGCCGCCGCCGGCGTCGGCCTGATCATCACCGAGGGCACCACGGTCGGCCACCAGGCCGCCAACGGCTACCCCAACGTGCCGCGTTTCCATGGCGAGGACGCCCTGGCCGGCTGGAAGCAGGTGGTCGAGGCGGTGCATGCAGAGGGCGGCAAGATAGTTCCGCAGCTGTGGCACGTGGGCAACGTGCGTCGCCTGGGTACCGAGCCGGACGCCGGCGTGCCGGGCTACGGGCCGATGGAGAAGCTCAAGGACGGCAATGTCGTGGTACACGGCATGAGCAAACAGGATATCGACGAGGTGATCGCCGCCTTCGCCCAGGCCGCGCGCGATGCCAAGGCCATCGGCATGGACGGTGTGGAGATCCACGGCGCCCACGGCTACCTGATCGACCAGTTCTTCTGGGAAGGCTGCAACCAGCGCACGGACGAGTACGGTGGCGACCTGGCCGGCCGCTCGCGCTTCGCCATCGAGCTGATCCAGGCGGTGCGCGCCGCGGTCGGCCCGGACTTCCCGATCATCCTGCGCTTCTCGCAGTGGAAGCAGCAGGACTACAGCGCGCGCCTGGTGCAGAGCCCCGAGGAGCTGGAGGCCTTCCTCAAGCCGCTGTCCGAGGCCGGCGTGGATATCTTCCACTGCTCGACCCGGCGCTTCTGGGAGCCGGAGTTCGCCGGCAGCGACCTCAACCTGGCCGGCTGGACCCGTCAGCTCACCGGCAAGCCGACCATCACCGTCGGCAGCGTCGGCCTGGACGGCGAGTTCCTGCAGTTCATGGTCAAGACCGACAAGGTCGCCGAGCCGGCCAGCATCGACAACCTGCTCGAGCGGTTGCACAAGCAGGAGTTCGACCTGGTGGCGGTGGGCCGCGCGCTGCTGGTCGACCCGGACTGGGCGCTGAAGGTGCGCGAAGGGCGCGAGGGCGACATCCTGCCGTTCAGCCGCGATGCGCTGATGCAGCTGGTCTGAGGCTTCTTCCCCGGGCGCCGGTTTGCGGCGCCCACTTTCGAGCCCCGGCACATCGGGGCTTTTTTACGCCCGCTGGCAGGGGGGCGGGGTGCGCCTCGGCTGCCTAGCCCGGCTGCAATCCGGCAGGGCTCAGGGCCCGGGCGCCTTGCCCCGGATTGCGGCCGCGCCAGCCCTGTCGGCGACCTTGGGCGGTGCCTGCAGGGCGCCGCGCAGGTGCTGTTCGAACAGCTGGACGATGCCGTCCCAGCCCTGTCTGCCGGCGTGCTGGCGGGCATTGAGGCGAACCCGGCGCAGGGTCTCGCCGTCTTCCAGCAGCCAGCAGGCCGCCTCGCAGAAGCCGTGCTCGTCGCCAGGGCGGGCGAGGGCGCCGTTGTGCCCGTGGTGGATATGCTGGGCGGCGGCGGCCTGGTCGTAGGCCACCACGCCGAGGCCCGAGGCCAGCGCCTCCAGCACCACGTTGCCGAAGGTCTCCGACAGGCTGGGAAACAGGAACAAATCGCCCGAGGCATAGTGTGCGGCCAGCGCCTCGCCGCGTTGCAGGCCACAGAACACCGCGTCCGGCAGCTGCGCCTGGAGACTGGCGCGCTGCGGGCCGTCGCCCACCAGGATCAGGCGCATGCGTCGCCGCGGCTGGCTCGCCTGCAGGGCGGTGAAGGCCTTGCCCAGCAGGCCGAGGTTCTTCTCCGCGGCCAGGCGGCCGACATGCAGCACGGCCAGCTCGTCCGGGCCCAGGCCCCAGCTGGCGCGCAGCGCCTCGCTGCG
>NZ_AVOF01000364.1:0-3049 GCF_000465935.2 Pseudomonas sp. EGD-AK9 | reverse complement strand
AGGCGGCCAGAGCGCCGAGCAGCGCCAGTTGCAGCAGCAGCGAGCCGCCGTAGCCGAGCTTGCCGGGCAGCCAGAGCACCGGCGCCTGCTGCAGCGCGGCCAGGTACAGCGGGTTCCAGCTGAGAAAACCCAGGGCGAAGCCGAGCAGCGCGCCGGTCAGCGCCGCCAGCGAGGTGAAATTGCCCTCGCCGAGGCGGTACAGGTGGGCGCTGAGGCACGAACCGGAAATCGCCATGCCGAGGCCGAACACCGTCGCCGCCAGCGCCAGCACCCAGCTCAGCGGGCCGATATGGGCGTCCGGCGGCAGGCGGCCGGAGAAGGGATCGGGCAGGAAGGCGCCGAACACCGCGTGATAGCCCAGGGTGCCGACGGCCAGGGCGGCGAGCAGGCCGAGCAGGCCGTCCGGTATGCGCCGTTCGATGAAGTCGCGGCTGATGCAGAAGAAGCAGAAGCGCGAACGCTGCAGCAGCAGGCCGAACAGCGCGCCGCCGAGCAGCGAGAAGCTGAAGGCGCGGCCCTGGTTGCTGCCGTCGGCCAGTTGCCAGGCGCCGGCGAGCAGGGCGACGGCGAGCAGACCTGACAGGGCGATGGGTAGCGTTGCGCGAGGGGAGGAAAGGCTGGCGGTCATGGGTTGTCCTTGCCGACCCTAATGACGGGAGCGGCCCTGGGCTTCAGACCAGGGCCACTGTCTACGCCGAAGTTGCCGCCCGAGCCTTAGGGATAATCTGAAAAAGCCATTTATCGTCACTCCCGCGAAGGCGGGAGCCCAGGAAATTCGCAGGTTCTGGATTATCCCCCTTCGGCCCAGCGCAAGCGCTGTTCAGTGATAAAGCTGCTGTCCCGCCTGCGCGGGACAGCGCTTGCGCTGAACGCACTTCAGTGCGGCCCGAACAGGCGAGCGCAGCGAGTAATGACGGCTGTCTCAGCGCTTCCCTAGGGTGGATCGGTGCGGCGTGATCCACCCTAGGCTCAGCTCGGCCGGCGGCGCGCTTACTGGCCGCCCCAGACGGTGCCGGCCAGGTTGGTCACCGGCACACCCACGGCGTTGCCGTACTCGGTCCAGGAACCGTCGTAGTTGCGCACCTCGTAGCCGAGGATCTTCTTCAGGGCGAACCAGCTGTGGCTGGAGCGCTCGCCGATGCGGCAGTAGGTGATGATCGGCTTGCTGCCGTCGATGCCCACCGCGGCGTAGACCTTCTTCAACTCCTCGGCCGACTTGAAGGTGCCGTCGGCGGCCACCGCCTGGCCCCAGGGCACGTTCACCGCGCCGGGCACGTGGCCGGCGCGCACCGCCAGTTCCTGCACGCCCTGCGGGGCGAACACCTTGCCGCTGTACTCGTCCGGCGAGCGGATATCCACCAGCTGCACGTCGCTGCGTTTCTCGGCGGCGGCCAGCACGTCCGGGAGGAAGGCGCGCAGCTCCTTGTTGGCGGCCTTGACCGTGACGTTGCCGGCGCTCGGCGTGCTGGCGCGGCTGTCCAGGGCGCGGCCCTCGGCCTCCCACTTGGCGCGGCCGCCGTCGAGCAGCTTGACGTTATCCACGCCATACACGTCGAACACCCAGGCGCCCCAGGCGGCGAACCAGTTGTTGTTGTCGCCGTAGAGGATGGTGGTGCTGTCGTCGTTCACCCCGGCCTTGCGCAGCAGGGCCTGAAAGGCCTCCTGGCTGGCGATGTCGCGGCGCACCGGGTCGACCAGGTCGCTGTGCCAGGCGAAATTGACCGCGCCGGGAATATGCCCGCGCTCGTAGACGCCGGGCACTACGCTGACCTCGACGATGCGCAGCTTGGGATCGTTCAGGTTCTGCTCCAGCCAGTCGGTGCTGACCAGGTAGTCGCTGGCGGCCTGCGTCGGCAGCGCCTGCAGCAGGGCGGCGACGGCGAGCAGGCCGGCGCCGAGGAGGGACTTGATCTTCATGGTGCATGACCTCTTGAGGGGGCAGTTTTCAGGCTAGTTAGCCCTGTTCGATGCGAGATAACGCTTTTTCCTATGCATATTCCCTGTGGTTCGCACCTCCTGCTCAGCCGTACAGCGACGGCCGCGGGCCCTGGCCGCTGAGCAGCCAGTGGCCGAGGTCGCGCACCTTGTAGTCGACGGGGTCGTGCAGGCTGTGCACCCGCACGTTGCGCCAGAAGCGGTCGAAGCCGTAGCGCGAGCTGGTGGCGCGGGCGCCCATGGCCTCGAAGACCTGACTGGTGATCTCCAGCGCCGCGCGCACCGCCAGCACCTTGGCCTCGCTGATGGCCAGCGCCACCTCGGCGCGCTCGGCGGCGGTCAGCGCCGGCTTTTCCCAGGCGCTCTGCAGGCGCTGGGCGGCCTGCTCGGCCAAGGGCAGGGCGCTGCGGTAAAGCAGCCATAGCTCGCCGTAACGCTGCTGGATGAACGGATCGTCGCTGGCCTGCGCCACCCCCGAGGCCGGCCAGGCGCGGCTGTGTTCGCGGGTGTAGCGCAGCGCCGCGTCCAGCGCGCCCTGGGCGTTGCCCAGGTAGAGCTGGGTGAGGATCAGTTGCGACAGGCAGGCGCGCAGGGTGGTGCGCGGGCTGGCGCCGACCGGGCCGAGCAGCTCGCTGGCGTCGACGAACACCTGCTCGAACTGCACCGTGCCGCTGTCGGTCTGGCGCTGGCCGAAGCCGTCCCAGTCGGCGTTGATCGCCAGGCCGTCGCGCTGGCTGGGCAGGACGATGAACACCCGATCCTCCGGGTTCTTGCCGCGTGGCGCGCTGACCACCAGGGCATCGGCGCCGAGCGCGCCGGAGCAGAACGACTTGCTGCCGTTGAGCTCGTAATGCTCCTCGCGCCGGCTGAGCGTCAGGCCGCTGTCGCGGCCGTTGGTGGCGTTGCCCCAGAACCAGCGCTGCTGCACCGTGCGGGTCAGCCAGTGGCGCTGCTGCTCGGGGTTGCCGAACAGCAGGATGGTCGCCACCTGCAGGTGCTGGAAGGCGAACAGGTGGGCCAGCGAACTGTCCACCGCCGCCAGGTAACGCACGATGCGGTAGATCTCCGGCCACACCAGGCCCTGGCCGCCGTATTGCTGCGGCACGGCCAGGCT
>NZ_AVOF01000363.1:0-20241 GCF_000465935.2 Pseudomonas sp. EGD-AK9 | reverse complement strand
GCACCCGCGCCGAGCCAGCCCGAAGCGGCCAAGGCCGAGACGCTCGCCAGCGCGCCGGCCAAGCCCGCCAGTCGGCTGGACGCCAACAGCCTGCCGATCAGCTGGTCGGTGCAGCTGGCCAGCCTGTCCAGCCGCAGCGGCGCGGAAAACCTGCAGAAGACTCTGCGCAGCCAGGGCTACAACGCCTATATCCGCACCTTCGACGGCATGAACCGGGTGTTCGTCGGGCCGCTGATCGAGCGCGCCGAGGCCGAGCGTCTGCGCGACCAGCTCAATCGCCAGCACAAGCTCAGCGGTTTCGTCGTGCGTTTCCAGCCCGAGGCGGGTTGAGAACAGGACTTTGCATCGCCCGGTTACCCGATGCGCCGGGCTCTGCTAAAATGCTTCGCCTTTTCCGCTGGTAGGCCGCACCGTGGTATTCACCTGGGTCGATTGGGCGATCATCGCCGTCATCGCCGTCTCGAGTTTGATCAGCCTCAAGCGTGGCTTCGTCAAGGAAGCCCTGTCGCTGCTGACCTGGATCATCGCGGGTATCGTCGCCTGGATGTTCGGCGGCGCGCTGGCCCAGCACCTCGTCGAATTCATCGAAACTCCGTCCGCACGGGTGATCGCCGCCTGTGCCATTCTGTTCGTCGCCACTTTGCTGGTCGGCGCCCTGGTCAATTTCCTCATCGGCGAGCTGATTCGCGTGACCGGCTTGTCCGGCACCGACCGTTTCCTCGGCATGGTGTTCGGCGCCGCCCGCGGCGGTCTGTTGGTAGTGCTGCTGGTCGGGCTGATCAGCCTGGCGCCGGTGGAGCAGGACACGTGGTGGCAGCAGTCGCAACTGGTGCCGCATTTTCTGATGGTCGCCGACTGGTCGAAGAACCTCATTCTGGGGTGGTCCGGTCAGTGGTTTTCCGGTGGGATCGGCTCACCCAGCTGATCCGCCATAAAAGAGCGCCTGCCCTGGCCCAAACCGCCGTGGCAGTCGCTGAAGTTAGCCTGAACTATCTAGCAGGGGTCGTGGCACATGTGTGGCATCGTCGGTATCGTCGGCAAGTCGAACGTCAATCAGGCGCTGTATGACGCGCTCACCGTCCTTCAGCATCGCGGCCAGGACGCTGCCGGCATCGTCACCAGCCATGATGGCCGGCTGTTCCTGCGCAAGGACAACGGCCTGGTGCGCGACGTGTTCCAGCAGCGCCACATGCAGCGCCTGGTCGGCCACATGGGCATCGGCCACGTGCGCTACCCCACCGCCGGCAGCTCCAGCTCGGCCGAGGCGCAGCCGTTCTACGTCAACTCGCCCTACGGCATCACCCTGGCGCACAACGGCAACCTGACCAACGTCGAGCAGTTGGCCAAGGAAATCTACGAGTCCGACCTGCGCCACGTGAACACCAACTCCGACTCGGAAGTGCTGCTCAACGTGTTCGCCCACGAGCTGGCCCAGCGCGGCAAGCTGCAGCCGACCGAGGAAGATGTGTTTGCCGCGGTCAGCCACGTGCACGAGCGCTGCCTGGGCGGCTACGCGGTGGTGGCGATGATCACCGGCTACGGCATCGTCGGTTTCCGCGATCCCAACGGCATTCGCCCGATCGTCTTCGGCCAGCGCCACACCGACGAAGGCGTCGAATACATGATCGCCTCCGAGAGCGTGTCGCTGGACGTGCTCGGCTTCACCCTGATCCGCGACCTGGCGCCGGGCGAAGCGGTGTACATCACCGAGGAAGGCAAGCTGTTCACCCGTCAGTGCGCACAGAATCCCAAGTACGCGCCGTGCATCTTCGAGCACGTCTACCTGGCGCGCCCGGATTCGATCATGGACGGCATCTCGGTGTACAAGGCGCGCCTGCGCATGGGCGAGAAGCTGGCCGACAAGATCCTCCGCGAGCGTCCGCAGCACGACATCGACGTGGTCATCCCGATTCCCGACACCAGCCGCACCGCCGCGCTGGAACTGGCCAACCGCCTGGGCGTGAAGTTCCGCGAAGGCTTCGTCAAGAACCGCTACATCGGCCGTACCTTCATCATGCCCGGCCAGGCGGCGCGCAAGAAATCCGTGCGGCAGAAGCTCAACGCCATCGAACTGGAGTTCCGCGGCAAGAACGTGATGCTGGTGGACGACTCCATCGTCCGCGGTACCACCTGCAAGCAGATCATCCAGATGGCCCGCGAAGCCGGGGCTAAGAACGTCTACTTCTGCTCGGCGGCGCCGGCGGTGCGTTATCCGAACGTATACGGCATCGATATGCCCAGCGCCCACGAGCTGATCGCCCACGGCCGCAGCACCGAGGAGGTCTGCGAGCTGATCGGCGCCGACTGGCTGGTCTACCAGGATCTGCCGGACCTGATCGAGGCGGTCAGCGGCAGCAAGAAGATCAAGATCGACAACTTCGACTGCGCGGTGTTCGACGGCAAGTACGTCACCGGCGATGTCGACGAGGCCTACCTGGACAAGATCGAGCAGGCGCGCAACGACGCCAGCAAGGTCAAGTCGCAGGCGGTCAGTGCCATCATCGATCTGTACAACAATTAACTCGGGCGGGCAGGGCGGGGTTCTGCCTGGTTTGATGGTGCGCGCAGCGCACCCCGACCCGTAGCCCGGATGCAATCCGGGGGATATCACAGAGGATTTCCCGGATTGCATCCGGGCTAGATTGCGTGAGGTAGCGATATGACACTGGAATGGGATGCCGGCAGGCTCGATAGCGATCTCGACGGCGTGGGCTTCGACACCCTGGCGGTGCGCGCCGGCCAGCGCCGCTCGCCCGAGGGCGAGCACGGCGAGGCGCTGTTCCTCACCTCCAGTTACGTGTTCCGCACCGCCGCCGACGCCGCCGCCCGCTTTGGCGGCGAGGTGCCGGGCAACGTCTACTCGCGCTACACCAACCCCACCGTGCGCACCTTCGAGGAGCGCATCGCCGCCCTGGAGGGCGCCGAACAGGCGGTGGCCACCGCCTCGGGCATGTCGGCGATCCTCGCCATCGTCATGAGCCTGTGCAGCGGCGGCGACCATGTGCTGGTCTCGCGCAGCGTGTTCGGTTCCACCATCAGCCTGTTCGAGAAGTACCTCAAGCGCTTCGGCGTCGAGGTCGACTACGTGCCGCTGGCCGATCTGGAAGCCTGGCAGGGCGCGTTCAAGGCCAACACCAAGCTGCTGTTCGTCGAGTCGCCGTCCAACCCGCTGGCCGAACTGGTGGATATCGCCGCCCTGGCCGAGATCGCCCATGCCCGCGGCGCGCTGCTGGCGGTGGACAACTGCTTCTGCACCCCGGCGCTGCAGCAGCCGCTGGCGCTGGGCGCCGATATCGTCATGCACTCGGCGACCAAGTACATCGACGGCCAGGGCCGTGGCCTCGGCGGCGTGGTGGCCGGGCGCAGCGAGCAGATGAAGGAAATCGTGGGCTTTCTGCGTACCGCAGGCCCGACCCTGAGCCCGTTCAATGCCTGGCTGTTCCTCAAGGGCCTGGAGACCCTGCGCATCCGCATGCAGGCGCAGAGCGACAGCGCCCTGCAGCTGGCGCAGTGGCTGGAGCAGCAACCGCAGGTCGAGCGGGTCTACTACGCCGGCTTGCCCAGCCACCCGCAGCACGAGCTGGCGAAGCGGCAGCAGAGCGCCTTCGGTGCGGTGCTCAGTTTCGAGGTGGCGGGCGGTCGCGACGCCGCCTGGAAGGTGATCGACGCCACCCGGGTGATTTCCATCACCACCAACCTGGGCGACACCAAGACCACCATCGCCCACCCGGCGACCACCTCCCATGGTCGCCTGAGCCCGCAGGAGCGGGCCAATGCCGGCATTCGCGACAACCTGATTCGCGTCGCCGTGGGCCTGGAAGACCTGGCTGACCTCAAGGCCGATCTGGCACGCGGCCTGGCCGCGCTCTGAGCATGCTGGAGTGGGGCAGCGGCGCCGCGCCGAATAACGGCCGGGTGGCGCTGGTCAGTGGTGCGGCCCGCGGCATCGGCCTGGGCATCGCGGCCTGGCTGATCACCGAGGGCTGGCAGGTGGTACTGGCCGACATTGACCGCGAGCGCGGCTCGAAGGTGGCGCGCGCGCTGGGCGATAACGCCTGGTTCGTCGCCATGGACGTGGCCAAGGAGGATCAGGTCAGCGTCGGCGTCGCCGAGGTGCTCGGCCAGTTCGGCCGCCTCGATGCGCTGGTGTGCAACGCCGCCATTGCCGACCCGCACAACCCGCCGCTGGAGGTGCTCGACCTCAAGCGCTGGAATCGCCTGCTGGCGGTCAACCTGACCGGCGCCATGCTCCTGGCCAAGCATTGCGCGCCTTACCTGCGCGGTCATCGTGGGGCCATCGTCAATATCGCCTCGACCCGCGCCAGCCAGTCCGAGGCCAATTGCGAGGCGTACGCCGCGAGTAAAGGCGGCCTGGTTGCGCTGACCCACGCCCTGGCCGTCAGCCTTGGCCCGGAGGTGCGGGTCAATTGCGTCAGCCCCGGCTGGATCGATGCCCGTGATCCTTCGCAGCAGCGCCGCGAGCCGCTGTCGGTGTTCGATCACGCGCAGCACCCGGTCGGCCGTGTCGGCGCGGTGGAGGATGTCGCCGCCCAGGTCGCCTGGCTGCTGTCCGATGCCGCCGGTTTCGTCACCGGCCAGGAGTTCGTGGTCGACGGCGGCATGAGCCGCAAGATGATCTATCAGGATTGAGCGCCTTAGAACGGGTGAAACCCGTCTGCGGCGTGGAAGCAGAAACGAAAAAGGCTCCCGAAGGAGCCTTTTTCATGCATGGCCGAATTACATGTTGGGGTAGTTCGGCCCGCCGGTGCCTTCTGGCGCGACCCAGGTGATGTTCTGGGCCGGGTCCTTGATGTCGCAGGTCTTGCAGTGCACGCAGTTCTGCGCGTTGATCTGGAAGCGTTTCTCGCCGTCTTCCTGAGTCACCACCTCGTACACGCCGGCCGGGCAGTAGCGCTGCGCCGGTTCGTCGTACAGCGGCAGGTTCTTCGCCAGCGGGATGCTCGGGTCGGTGAGCTTCAGGTGGCAGGGCTGCTCTTCTTCGTGGTTGGTGTTGGAGAGGAACACCGAACTCAATTTGTCGAAGCTCAGTTTGCCGTCCGGTTTCGGGTAGGCGATCTTCGCGCACGCGGCGGCCGGCTTCAGGCAGGCGTAGTCCGGCTTGTTGTCGTGCAGGGTGAAGGGCGCTTTGCCGCCGAAGATGTTCTGGTCCAGCCAGTTGATACCGCCGCCGACGATGGCGCCGTACTTGTGGATGGCCGCGCCGAAGTTGCGGCTGCGGAACAGTTCGTCGTACAGCCAGCTGGCCTTGAAGCCCTCGACATAGCCGTTCAGCTCGTCACCGCCTTCGCCGCCGCCGAGCAGGGCCTGGGCCACGGCGTCCGCCGCGAGCATGCCGGACTTCATCGCGGTGTGGCTGCCCTTGATCTTGGCGAAGTTCAGGGTGCCGAGGTCGCAGCCGATCAGCGCGCCGCCGGGGAAGACCATCTTCGGCAGCGAATTCAGGCCGCCCTTGCAGATGGCGCGGGCGCCGTAGGCCACGCGCTTGCCGCCTTCCAGGTACTGGGCGATCACCGGGTGGTGCTTGTAGCGCTGGAACTCGTCGAACGGCGACAGGTGCGGGTTGGCGTAGGACAGATCGATGATCAGGCCGACCACCACCTGGTTGTTCTCCAGGTGATAGAGGAAGGAGCCGCCGGTGTTCTCGGTGCCCATGATGTCCATCGGCCAACCGGCGGTGTGCACCACCAGGCCTTGTTCATGCTTGGCCGGGTCGATGTCCCAGATTTCCTTGATGCCGATGCCGTAGTGCTGGGCGTCGGCTTCGCTGTCGAGCTTGTACTTGTTGATCAGCTGCTTGCCGATATGGCCGCGGCAGCCTTCGGCGAACAGGGTGTACTTGCCGCGCAGTTCCATGCCCGGGGTGTAGTAGCCTTCCTTGGGGTTGCCTTCGCGGTCGACGCCCAGATCGCCGGTGACGATGCCGCGCACCACGCCGTTGTCGTCGATCAGCGCTTCCTGAGCGGCGAAGCCGGGATAGACTTCCACGCCGAGGTTTTCCGCCTGCTGGGCTAGCCAGCGGCACAGATTGCCCAGGGAAATGATGTAGTTGCCTTCGTTGTGCATGGTTTTCGGCACAAAGAAGTCGGGAATTCGGGTAGCCTTGTCGGCGTCGCGCAGCAGGTAGATGTCGTCGCGCTTGACCGGGGTATTGAGCGGGGCGCCCAGTTCCTTCCAGTCGGGGAACAGTTCGTTCAGGGCGCGCGGCTCGAAGACCGCACCGGAGAGGATATGCGCGCCGACTTCGGAGCCTTTCTCGACCACGCAGACGCTGATCTCCTGGCCCGCTTCGGCGGCTTTCTGCTTCAGTCGGCAGGCGGCGGACAGGCCGGACGGGCCGGCGCCGACGATGACGACGTCGAACTCCATAAATTCGCGTTCCACAGGCAATCTCCTACTCAAGGCTCTTCGATGTTTTATGTTGGAGGGCGCGGCTCGGTCCCTAAGCGATGCGGGCGCATTATATCTACACCCTCCCAACGGGCCAATACAAACGTTTGTTTGAATTTTCTGTAGGCCTGTTAGAATCCTACTACATCGCGGATGACCGGCCGGTTCGCTGTATTGACCGAGCCAAGCCGCGGGGTCAAGATACGGGCGGTTTTGCGCTCGCCGTCTGGGCTGAAAGGTCGGTTCCGGCCGATTTTGCATCACCGGCCAGGCTCGCCTTGGCGACATTCTTATTCACCGGAGAGTAACGAGGAATCCATGAAGGTTCTTGTAGCTGTCAAACGAGTGGTTGACTACAACGTCAAGGTTCGCGTCAAGGCGGACAACAGCGGCGTCGACCTCGCCAACGTCAAGATGTCGATGAACCCCTTCTGCGAGATCGCTGTGGAGGAAGCCGTACGTCTGAAGGAGAAGGGCGTGGCGAGCGAGATCGTCGTCGTCTCCATCGGCCCGGCCACCGCTCAGGAGCAACTGCGCACCGCGCTGGCCCTCGGTGCCGACCGCGCCATCCTGGTCGAGTCCAACGACGAGCTGAACTCCCTGGCCGTGGCCAAGCTGCTCAAGGCCGTGGTCGACAAGGAGCAGCCGCAGCTGGTGATCATGGGCAAGCAGGCCATCGACAGCGACAACAACCAGACCGGCCAGATGCTCGGCGCGCTGACCGGTTTCGGCCAGGGCACCTTCGCCTCCAAGGTCGAGGTGGCTGGCGACAAGGTCAACGTCACCCGTGAAATCGACGGCGGCCTGCAGACCGTCGCGCTGAACCTGCCGGCGATCGTCACCACCGACCTGCGCCTGAACGAGCCGCGCTATGCGTCGCTGCCGAACATCATGAAGGCCAAGAAGAAGCCGCTGGAAACCGTTACCCCGGACGCCCTGGGCGTTTCCACCGCCTCCACCGTCAAGACCCTGAAAGTCGAAGCGCCGGCTGCTCGCAGCGCTGGCATCAAGGTCAAGTCCGTGGCTGAACTGGTCGAGAAACTGAAGAACGAGGCGAAGGTAATCTAAATGACTATCCTGGTTATCGCTGAACACACCAATGCCGCCCTGGCTGCCGCTACCCTGAACACTGTTGCCGCTGCCGCGAAGATCGGTGGCGACATCCACGTACTGGTTGCCGGTAGTGCCTGTGGCGCTGCTGCCGAAGCTGCTGCCAAGATCGCTGGCGTGGCCAAGGTCCTGGTTGCCGACAACGCTGCCTATGCCAACCAGCTGCCGGAAAACGTCGCACCGCTGGTAGCCGAGCTGGGCAAGGGCTACAGCCACATCCTGGCTGCCGCCACCAGCAACGGCAAGAACATCCTGCCGCGCGTCGCCGCTGCCCTGGACGTCGACCAGATCTCCGAGATCATCGCCGTCGAGAGCGCCGACACCTTCAAGCGTCCGATCTATGCCGGTAACGCCATCGCCACCGTGCAGTCCTCGGCTGCCATCAAGGTGATCACCGTGCGTAGCACCGGTTTCGACGCCGTCGCTGCCGAAGGCGGCAGTGCTGCCGTTGAGGCCGTTTCCGGTCCGGCCGATGCCGGCAAGTCTGCCTTCGTCGGCGAAGAACTGGCCAAGTCCGATCGTCCGGAGCTGACCGCTGCCAAGATCGTCGTGTCCGGCGGCCGTGGCATGGGCAATGGCGACAACTTCAAGCACCTGTACGCCCTGGCCGACAAGCTCGGCGCCGCCGTCGGTGCCTCGCGCGCCGCGGTCGACGCCGGCTTCGTGCCGAACGACATGCAGGTCGGTCAGACCGGCAAGATCGTCGCGCCGCAGCTGTACATCGCCGTCGGTATCTCCGGCGCGATCCAGCACCTGGCCGGCATGAAGGACTCCAAGGTGATCGTCGCGATCAACAAGGACGAAGAGGCGCCGATCTTCCAGGTGGCCGACTACGGCCTGGTCGCCGACCTGTTCGAAGCCGTACCGGAGCTGGAAAAGCTGGTCTAACCGCTTTTTCGCTGCGAAAAAACCCGCTCCTTGGAGCGGGTTTTTTATTTGCCTTTCACGCAGCCCGCTTCGTCGAAGCTCACCTGGCGCGTGTTGCCGCTGTTGTCGCGGTAGTGGTAGCGCTGCAGGCCGTTCTGCCGGCTGATCTTGTGTGGCTTGCCCAGGCTGCTTTCCACGTCGCTGCGAGTCATGCCGCTGCGAATCTCCTGCTTGACGATCGCGGCCCGCCGCGCGCTGCCGGTAATCCGGTTGCCGCAGCCGTCGTCCTGTTGACCGACCACCACCAGTTCACTGGCCCCCTTTGTTCGCGTGCTGCGTTCGGGTTTGGCCAGTGGTACGGCCTTGCCGCTGCTCGGTGTCTGGTTGCGGGCGTTCTGGGTTCGCTGCTGCTGCTCTGTCGGGCAGCCGTGGCGGGTGAAGGTGATATGGCCGTTGGCGTCTTCACAACGAAACACGGTGGCGGCCAGGCTGGCCTGGGTGGGGTAGAGCAGGGCGGCGCAGAATGCGGCGCGCAGCAGTCCTTGCATGGGGCGTCCTCCTTGACGGGTGCCTGGGTCAGCTTAGCCCGTTGTTCCGAGCGTGCCAGGGTGTCCTGCCGACCGTGGCCGGCGTCGCAGCAACAGGATTTCAGCGCGGATTGAAGTTTGTGATGCAAGCAATTGTTCTTGCCTGGCTTTTCTCGCGTGCAAAGCCGTATTGCGGTGTTATCATTTGCCGCGTCAGCCCCGCCGGGGCTTGTGGAATACCACCATGGACTTACCCAGTAGTTACCAGACCCGATTTGACGATCGCGTAAAACCTGATTGATCCCCTTTGGCGTGCCCGCCAACTGGGGGTGGAGCGCGCTATGACTGAAGTAGAAGCCAAGAAGCCGCAAGAGAGCCTTCAGGACCGCCTGGCCCAGGTGGTCGAACTGCTGCATCGGCACAAGCTGGTGGAAGACCTGACCCATCGTCAGGAAGGCCAGCATCACGACCTGGTCGAGAACCTGGTGCACCGGCAGAACCTCGCCGAGCTGCAGCGCAAGCTCGACGACCTGCACCCCGCGGATATCGCCCACATCCTCGAAGCCCTGCCGCTCGACGACCGTCTGACCGTCTGGCAACTGGTCAAAGCCGAGCGCGACGGCGACATCCTGCTCGAGGTGTCCGACGCGGTGCGTGAGACCCTGATCGCCGACATGGACGATCACGAGATCCTCGCCGCGGCCAAGGACATGGACGCCGACGAACTGGCCGACCTGGCGCCGGAGTTGCCGCGCGACGTGGTCCACGAACTGATGGAGTCGCTCGATGCGCAGCAGCGCGAGCGCGTGCGTTCGGCACTGTCCTACGAGGAGGATCAGGTCGGCGCGCTGATGGACTTCGAGATGGTCACCATCCGCGAAGACGTCAGCCTGGAGGTGGTGCTGCGTTACCTGCGTCGCCTCAAGGAGCTGCCGGGCCACACCGACAAGCTGTTCGTGGTCGATTACGACGGCGTGCTCAAGGGTGTGCTGCCGATCAAGCGCCTGCTGGTCAACGACCCGGACAAGCAGGTCGGCGAGGTGATGGCCGACGACCCGGTGACTTTCCACCCGGACGAGGACGCCTACGACGCCGCCCAGGCCTTCGAGCGCTACGACCTGATTTCCGCCCCGGTGGTGGACAAGAACGGCAAGCTGATCGGTCGTCTGACCATCGACGAGATGGTCGACCTGATCCGTGAGGAGAGCGAAAGCGAAGTCCTCAACATGGCCGGTCTGCGCGAGGAGGAGGACATCTTCGCCTCGGTGTGGAAGTCGGTGCGCAACCGCTGGGCCTGGCTGGCGATCAACCTGGTCACCGCCTTTCTCGCCTCGCGGGTGATCGGCCTGTTCGAGGGCTCGATCGAGAAACTGGTGGCTCTGGCCGCGCTGATGCCCATAGTCGCTGGCATCGGCGGCAACTCCGGCAACCAGACCATCACCATGATCGTCCGCGCCATGGCGCTGGACCAGGTCGGCACCGGCAATACCTCGCGCCTGCTGCGCAAGGAGCTGGGCGTTTCCCTGATCAACGGCCTGCTCTGGGGCGGGGTGATCGGCGTGGTGGCCTATCTGCTCTACGACAGCTGGTCGCTGGGTGTGGTGATGACCGCGGCGATGACCCTCAACCTGCTGCTGGCGGCGCTGATGGGCGTGCTGATTCCCATGACCCTGGCACGCCTGGGGCGCGACCCGGCCATGGGCGCCAGCGTGATGATCACGGCGATGACCGACAGCGGCGGGTTCTTCATTTTCCTGGGGCTGGCGTCGATCTTCCTCCTGTAGGTTGCTCCATCAGCTGCACCAGCCGCCAGGTATCGAGGAAGGCCGTGACGTGAGTGATGCGGCCGTCCTCGAGCTGCATATGCCAGGCGTAGCTGTTCTCATAGCGGCTGCCATCATGGGCGGTCGCCTGGCCATCCCAGATCGCGACCACATAGGGCCCCTGCGCTACCAGCTGGCGAACCGTGGGGGTAATCGGCGTCGCCAGTTTGGCGGTGATGGGTTTGACCGCCTCTTCGAGAAACGCCTGACGTGTGGGGTAGGTAGCTGATACCGGGCTGTTTCCGGCGACTATCCACACGGCGTCTTCGGCGAGCAGGTCGAAGACGCTGCCCTGGCCGTTGCGCCAGTCGTCGAAGGCCTGCTGGATCAGGGCGCGGTTGTCCTGCGTGGCGCCGGCGGCCCAGCTCGGCAGGCTCAGCAGTACGCCGAGCAGCAGGGCGCCGAGGTGTCCTAACGGGTTCATGGATCGATTCTCCTATTGGCGGCTAGCGCCTGCGGCGTGCAGGGCGCAGGCCTCATGCTAGGCGGGGCGAGGCGGGCTGCTAAGTCCGGTTACTCTTTCGATCTTGCCTGTTTCTATTTCGCGGGCCATAGAATGTCGGCCCGCGGAAACAGCCGAGTCCCCAGAGCCATGATCGCGATATCCGACAGGCGCCAACGCATGGTGGAACTGATGCTGCGCCTGGCCCCCGAAGAGGGCTACACCGAGTCTTTACTCGACGGCGTGACCTTCATGCGCGCCAATCGCCCGTTGCCCAGCACGCCGGCGCTGTACGAACCGAGCATCGTCATCGTCATCCAGGGGCGCAAGCGCGGGCTGCACGACGGCAGGTTGTATGTCTACGACGCCCAGCACTACCTGGTGCTGGCGCTGCCTCTGCCGTTTTCCATCGAGACCGAGGCCAGCGCGGCCGAGCCGTTGCTGGGGCTGGTGTTGCGCATCGACCCGTTACTGGTCGCGGAGCTGGCCATCGGCCTGGACGAGGCGCCGCCCCCGGCGCCCGACACCCTCTGTTCGAGCCCGCTGGATGCCAGGTTGAGCGAGGCGACGTTGCGCCTGCTGGAGGCGTTGGCCGAGCCGGACGAGGCGCGTTTGCTGGGGCCGTCGATTCTGCGCGAGATCGTCTTCCGCGTGTTGCAGGGCGAGCAGGGCGGCGGCCTGCGCGCGACCCTGGTGCAGGGCAGCCATTTCGGCCGCATCGCCAGGGTGCTGCGGCGCATCCACAGCGACTATCCCCAGGCGCTCGACGTCGCGACCCTGGCCGCGATGGCCAATATGAGCGTGCCGGCCTTCCATGTGCACTTCAAGGCCGTGACCAGTCGCTCGCCGTTGCAGTATCTCAAGGCCATCCGCCTGCACCAGGCACGGTTGCTGATGATTCGCGGCGGCATGAGTGCAGCCGACGCGGCGCAGCGGGTCGGTTACGAAAGCCCTTCGCAGTTCAGTCGCGAGTTCAAGCGCCTGTTCGGGCGTACCCCGGGCGCTGAATGCCGCCATTTCAAGGCGCTGCTGGCGCTGGCGCCCGCCGTCGTCTCCCGGTCGGGCGTGGCCTCCTAGCGGGCCTCGCACGAGCGCCCTCGTCTTTGGTAGTAGTGGTGGGTTGCCCACTACATAAAATGCCCGCCTGGTCCGTTTGAGGTTTGCTTGAAACGCTCGTTTCAGGCTAAGGTTCGCCAGCTTTGCCCGGGGCCGCTCCCGGGCGCTCCTAATCAATAATGAATGCAGCCCGCGAGCTGCTGGCAAAAGGAGCCAAGATGACCCCCAGTGAACTCCTGCTCGAGGGTGTCGAGCTCATGCTGTTCGGCATGGGTTTCGTGTTTGTCTTTCTGGTGCTGCTGGTGCTGGCGATCCGCGTGATGTCGCGCCTGATCGAAGTCTTCGCCCCGCACACGCCTGCCCCCGTCGCCTCTTCCGCAGTACCCAGCGGCAAACCGGCCAGCCAGGAGCCGGATGCCGAATTGCTGGCAGCCATTCAATCCGCCATTCATCAGCACCGCGCCCGGCGCGGTTGATCAGGTTCTAGAGGGAGCACCTGTATGACTGCCGTTAAACAAGCACTCGGGATCACCGATGTGGTGCTGCGCGACGCCCACCAATCCATCCTGGCCACCCGCGTGCGCCTGGAGGACATGCTACCGATCGCGCCCAAGCTCGATCAGGTCGGCTTCTGGTCGGTGGAGTCCTGGGGGGGGGCGACCTTCGATGCCTGCATTCGCTACCTGGGCGAAGATCCCTGGGAGCGCATCCGCGCGCTGAAGCAGGCGATGCCCAATACCCGCCAGCAGATGCTCCTGCGCGGCCAGAACCTGCTGGGCTACCGCCACTACGCCGACGACGTGGTGGAAAAATTCGTCGAACGCGCCGCCGTCAACGGCGTCGACGTGTTTCGCGTGTTCGACGCGATGAACGATCCGCGCAACCTGCAGACAGCCCTGCAGGCGGTCAAGCGCCAGGGCAAGCATGCCCAGGGCACCATCTCCTACACCACCAGCCCAGTGCACACCCTGCAGATGTGGGTCGATCTGGCCAAACAGATCGAGGACATGGGCGCCGACTCCATCGCCATCAAGGACATGGCCGGTATCCTCACCCCCTACACCGCCTTCGAGCTGGTGTCGCGACTCAAGGCCAGCCTGGCCATCCCGATCCATATGCAGTGCCACGCCACCGCGGGGCTGTCTTCGGTGGCCATCCTCAAGGCGGTGGAGGCCGGTATCGATAACGTCGACACCGCGATTTCCTCGCTGTCGATGACTTATGGCCATTCGCCGACCGAGTCGGTGGTGGCCATGTTCCAGGGCACCGAGCGCGACACCGGGCTGAACCTGGAGCTGCTGGAGGAAATCGCTGCATACTTCCGCGAAGTGCGCAAGAAGTACGCGAAGTTCGAGGGCAACCTCAAGGGCGTCGACTCGCGCATCCTGGTCGCCCAGGTGCCGGGCGGCATGCTCACCAACATGGAAAGCCAGCTCAAGGAGCAGGGCGCCCAGGACAAGTTCGACCAGGTGCTGGCCGAGATCCCGCGCGTGCGCGAAGACCTCGGTTTCATCCCTCTGGTGACCCCGACCTCGCAGATCGTCGGCACCCAGGCGGTGATCAACGTGCTCACCGGCGAGCGCTACAAGTCCATCACCAAGGAAACCGCCGGCGTGCTCAAGGGCGAGTACGGCGCCGCGCCCGCGCCGTTCAACGCCGAGCTGCAGGCGCGCGTGCTCGATGGCGCCGAGGCGATCACCTGTCGTCCGGCCGATCTGCTGGACGCCGAAATGGACAAGCTGACCGCCGAACTCAAGGGCATCGCCCAGGAGAAGGGCATCAAGCTGGTCGCGGACGAGATCGACGACGTGCTGACCTACGCGCTGTTCCCGCAGATCGGCCTGAAGTTCCTGGAGAACCGCGGCAACCCGGCGGCCTTCGAGCCGGCGCCGACCGGCAAGGAAACCCCTGCCCGCGAGGCCGGCAAGCCCGAGGTCTACACCGTCGAAGTCAATGGCAAGTCGTTCGTCGTGCAGGTGGGCGAGGGCGGCGATATCGAGGGCATCAAGCCGCTCGCTGGCAGTGCCGCGGCTGCACCTGCCGCGCCCGTTGCCGTGGGGGGCGGCGAGCCGCAGGCGGCACCGCTGGCCGGCAATATCTTCAAGGTGCTGGTGCAACCCGGCCAGACCGTGGAGGAGGGCCAGTTGGTGATCATCCTCGAGGCGATGAAGATGGAAACCGAGATTCGCGCCTTCAAGGCCGGCAGCATCGGAGCGGTCAACGTCAAGGTCGGCGATGCGGTGGCGGTGGGCGACAGCCTGCTGACCATCGGCTGAGGGGCGCACCATGGAAAAGCTGCTCAAGCTCTGGCAGAGCACCGGCCTGTACCACCTGGAGCCCGGTCAGGCGTTCATGATCGCGGTGTGCATGCTGCTGATCTATCTGGCGATCAAGAAGGGCTTCGAGCCCCTGTTGCTGGTGCCAATCGGTTTCGGCGGCCTGCTGTCGAATATCCCGGTGGCCAATATGGCCGAGGGCGCCGGTTTCCTCCACCTGATCTATGAGGTGGGTCTGCCCACCAGCATCTTCCCGCTGCTGATCTTCCTCGGCGTCGGCGCCATGACCGACTTCGGACCGATGCTGGCCAACCCCAAGACCCTGCTGCTCGGCGCCGCCGCGCAGTTCGGCATCTTCGGCACCCTGCTCGGCGCCCTGGCGATCACCGCCATCGGCATTCCGGGGATGGAGTTCAGCCTCAAGGAGGCGGCGTCCATCGCCATCATCGGTGGGGCGGACGGGCCGACCTCGATCTTCGTCACCTCCAAGCTGGCGCCGCACCTGCTCGGCCCCATCGCCGTGGCGGCCTATGCCTACATGGCCCTGGTGCCGCTGCTGCAGCCGCCGATCATGCGCGCGCTGACCACCAAGGAGGAGCGCGCCATCGTCATGCAGCAGCTGCGTCCGGTGGGGCAGACCGAGAAGATCATCTTCCCCATCGTGCTTTGCCTGCTGATCGGCATGCTGCTGCCGGACGCCGCGCCGCTGATCGGCATGTTCGCCCTCGGCAACCTGCTGCGCGAATGTGGCGTGGTCGAGCGCCTGGCCGATACCTCGCGCAACGCGCTGATCAACATCGTCACCATCTTCCTCGGTCTGACCGTGGGCTCCAAGCTGTCGGCCGAGGCCTTTCTGCAGCTCAAGACCCTGGGCATCCTGCTGCTGGGCATGGTCGCCTTCTGCGCCGGCACCGCCGCCGGCGTGCTGATGGCCAAGCTGATGAATGTGTTCAGCACCCACAAGGTCAACCCGCTGATCGGCTCGGCCGGCGTCTCGGCGGTGCCTATGGCTGCCAGGGTGTCGAACAAGGTGGGGCTGGAAGCCAATCCGCAGAACTTCCTGCTGATGCACGCCATGGGCCCGAACGTGGCCGGGGTGATCGGCTCGGCAGTTGCGGCGGGGGTATTGCTCAGCTTCGTCGGCTGAAGAAGGCGCGGAGTTCGCTCCGCGCCTTTAATACCCCCACAAAAAAACCGGCTCAAGGCCGGTTTTTTTGTGGGGGGGCTTGCCTCAGGCTTCTTCGGCGGCCATTTCCACGTCGTGGGCGATCAGGGCGACCAGGGCGTTCTGCTGGCGGCGCGACAGCTGACGGAAACGCTGCAGCAGTTCGCGCTCGTGCAGGCTCAGCTCGGGGCTGTCGAGACGCAGGTTGAGCTCGTCGCCCAGGGCGCCTTCCTGCAGCATGCTCTGCTCCAGGCGGGCGATGATTTCCGAGTTCATGCTGCGGTGATGGTTGCGTGCTACGTCAGCGATACGCTCACGCATGCCATCGGGCAAGCGAACGACGAATTTGTCAGCCGTGCGGCTGGAATAGGTAGCCTGTTTCATAGGGCGCATACATTAAACCGGTTAGTTCAGGAGAGCGAGACTGGTAGTCAGTTTCAAGATTGTCACCGGTTTGACCATCTTTAGCACTAGCCGTTCAACCAGTATCGCGTTATGCGTCGTTATGACCTAAGGGTCATCTGAACAGTTCCTTGACGCCAATTACGTGTCGAATTCTGGGCCAGGTAAAGGCGATATGCCAGCACCGACTGTCAGAAATGCGCAGTATTCGGCAGAAGTCGTGCTCGGGCTGTGCTCGGGCATAAAAAATTCAAGCCCTGGTCACTCAATCGTCATCCCCGGTTCACGGCTCTGACACAGCTTGCGCCTACCTTGGTCTACACCAGATGGCGGCCAGGCGCTGCCTTCTTATCGTCAATGATAGTAGAGGGCCAGCCCATGAGCGCAGTGATTCGAGTCGATAGCCTGAACAAGACCTTCGGTCAGAAACAGGCGTTGTTCGACCTGGCGCTGTCGGTGCAGCCGGGCGAGATGGTGGCGCTGATCGGCGCCTCCGGCTCGGGCAAGTCGACGTTGCTGCGGCATCTGGCCGGCCTGGCCTGCTGCGACCGCAGCGGCGGTGGCAGCATCGAGGTGCTTGGCCGTCAGGTGCAGGCCGCAGGCCGTCTGAACGGCGAGGTGCGCCGCCTGCGCGCCGATATCGGTTACATCTTCCAGCAGTTCAACCTGGTCGGTCGCCTCAGCGTGTTGCAGAACGTGCTGCTCGGCGGCCTGGGGCGCATGCCGCGCTGGCGCGGCAGCCTCAGCCTGTTCAGCGCCGAGGAGAAGCAGCGCGCCATGGACGCCCTTGAGCGCGTCGGGCTGGCCGATCTTGCCGCGCAGCGCGCCTCTACGCTATCAGGCGGCCAGCAGCAGCGCGTGGCCATCGCCCGTGCCCTGTGCCAGCAGGCCGAGGTGATCCTGGCCGACGAGCCGATCGCCTCGCTCGACCCCGAGTCGGCACGCAAGGTGATGGAGATTCTCGCCGACATCAATCGCCGCGACGGCAAGACCGTGGTGGTGACCCTGCATCAGGTCGACTACGCGGTGCGCTATTGCCGGCGTGCGGTGGCGCTGAAAGGCGGGCGCATCCATTTCGACGGCCCCACCGAAAGCTTCAACCCCGATTTTCTCAACGACCTCTACGGCGGCGACCTCGACGTCAGCCTGCTGCTGCCGCAAGGGCAGCGCCCGCGCGCCGTCGAGCGCCCGCTGGTGCTGGCCAAGGCCTGATCTCGCTTCCTTCGTTCGATCCAACAACGCCAACCCGCAACAGGAGTGTGCTCCATGTTCAAACGCATCGGCCAGGTGCTGGCTGCCTCTGCGCTCGTCACCGGTTCCCTGCTGGGCACGGCCCAGGCCGCCGAGGAGCTCAATTTCGGCATCATCTCCACCGAGTCCTCGCAGAACCTCAAGGCCATGTGGGATCCCTTTCTCGCCGACATGAGCAAGCAGACCGGCTTCAAGGTCAACGCCTTCTTCGCCCCGGACTACGCCGGGATCATCCAGGGCATGCGCTTCGACAAGGTCGACGTGGCCTGGTACGGCAACAAGGCGGCGATGGAAGCGGTGGACCGCGCCGGCGGCGAGGTGTTCGCCCAGACCGTCGCGGCCAACGGCGCGCAGGGTTACTACAGCCTGATGGTGGCGCACAAGGACAGCTCGCTCGAGTCGATCGAGGACATGCTGAAGAACGCCGGCAGCCTGACCTTCGCCAACGGCGACCCCAACTCCACCTCCGGCTACCTGGTGCCCGGCTACTACGTGTTCGCCCAGAACAAGGCCGACCCGAGCAAGATCTTCAAGCGCGCGCTCAACGGCAGCCATGAGGTCAACGCGCTGTCGGTGGCCAACAAGCAGGTCGACGTCGGCACCTTCAACAGCGAGGGCATGGAGCGCCTGGAAGTGACCGCGCCGGACAAGGCCGCGCAGCTCAAGGTGATCTGGACCTCGCCGCTGATCCCCTCCGATCCGATGGTCTGGCGCAAGAACCTGGACGACGCGAGCAAGGCCAAGCTGCGCGAGTTCTTCATGACCTACGGCGCCAAGCCGGAGGAGAAGAAGGTCCTAGAAGGCCTGCAGTGGGGCCAGTTCAAGGCCTCCGACGACGACCAGCTGTTGCCGATCCGTCAGCTCGAGCTGTTCAAGAAGCGCAGCGAAGTGGCCGCCAACGCCACGCTGAAGGACGCCGACAAGCAGGCGCAGCTCAAGGACATCGATGCCGAGCTGGCCAAGCTGGAACAGCGCATGGCCGAGCGCGACAAGCAAAACGGCGCCAGCGCCGGTTGAATCCGACAGCCCCTCGGCACCTGCCGAGGGGCTGATCGCAAGTCGTTTTTTCGAGATACCGCCTTCATGACCACTCTGACTACCGCCACACCGCCAGCCGCCGACGCCAAGCGCTCCTGGTTGCAGTTGATCGGCTGGGGCCTGTTCTTCGCCGTGCTGGCCTGGTCCTGGCAGGGCGCCGAGATGAACCCCCTGGCCCTGGTGCGCGACTCGGGCAACATGGCCACCTTCGCCGCCGACTTCTTCCCGCCGGACTTCAGCAACTGGCGGCACTACGTCAAGGAGATGGTCGTCACCGTGCAGATCGCCCTGTGGGGCACGGTGCTGGCCATCGTCTGCGCCATTCCGCTGGGCATTCTCTGCTCCGAAAACATCGTGCCCTGGTGGGTCTACCAGCCGGTGCGGCGGGTGATGGATGCCTGCCGTTCGATCAACGAAATGGTCTTCGCCATGCTCTTCGTCGTCGCGGTCGGGCTCGGCCCCTTCGCCGGCGTGCTGGCGCTGTTCATCAGCACCACCGGGGTGCTGGCCAAGCTGTTCGCCGAGGCGGTCGAAGCCATCGACCCGGGCCCGGTGGAAGGGGTGCGCGCCACCGGCGCCAGCGCCCTGCAGGAGGTGATCTTCGGCGTCATCCCGCAGGTGCTGCCGCTGTGGATTTCCTACTCGCTGTACCGCTTCGAGTCCAACGTGCGCTCGGCCACGGTGGTCGGCATGGTCGGCGCCGGCGGCATCGGGGTGATCCTCTGGGAGGCCATTCGCGGCTTCCAGTTCGCCCAGACCTGCGCCCTGCTGATCGTGATCATCCTGGTGGTGAGCGCCATCGACATCCTCTCCCAGCGCCTGCGCAAACTCTTTATCTAAAGGAGATGGGCGCCTGCGAGCGCCTTTTTTAAGCCATGCACTTGTCTAGACGAATCGAACCGCTGTACCGCGAGCTGGCCGCCGTGCTGCGCGAGGAGCTGCAGCGCATGAGCCCGGGCGACTACCTGCCGGGTGAGCTGCAACTGGCTGCGCGCTTTGCCGTCAACCGCCACACCCTGCGCCGCGCGGTGGACGAGCTGGTGCTCGAAGGCCGCCTGCTGCGCCGCCAGGGCAAGGGCACCCAGGTGCTGGCCAAACCGCTGATCTACCCGGTGGAGGCGGGCAGTGCCTACAGCCAGTCGCTGTCGGCGCTCGGCCACCGCGTCGAGGCCCGGCTGATCGAGCGTATCCGCCGCCCCGGCTCTGGCGAGGAGTGTCGCCACCTGCAGCTGGCCGACGGCAGCGAACTGCTCGAGCTGGCCACCCTGCGCCTGCTCGACGGGCAGCCGATGAGCCTGATCCGCCACCGCTTCTGCGCCAGCCTGGCGCCGTTGCTGGCCGACTACCAGGGCGGCTCGCTGCGCCAGTACCTGGGCCAGCGCGACCTGCCGCTGGCGCGCACCTTCAGCCTGATCGGCGCACGCCTGCCCAGCCGCGAGGAGGCCGCGCACCTGCTGATGCCGCGCCATGCGCCGCTGCTCAGCGTACTCACCCTATCCCGCGATCCGGCTGGCCGGGCGGTGGAGCTGGCGCAGTCCAGCAGCCGCGCCGACCGCTTCCAGTACCAGGTAGCGACCTGATGGAGACCCGCATGAACGACTTTGAACCGAACATCGCCGTGCGCCAGCGCTGGATGGGCGTGCTGGCCCGCGCCGGCGACGCCCTCGATGCCCACGAGGCGGCGCTCAAGGACAGCGCCTACCAGCTGATCCGCGCCCCCGAGGTGGGCATGACTCTGGTGCGCGGGCGCATGGGCGGCACCGGCAACGCCTTCAACCTCGGCGAGATGACCGTCACCCGCTGCGTGGTGCGCCTGGCCGACGGCCGCACCGGCTACAGCTACCTGGCCGGCCGCGACAAGCGCCGCGCCGAGCTG
>NZ_AVOF01000362.1:0-3087 GCF_000465935.2 Pseudomonas sp. EGD-AK9 | reverse complement strand
CGAAGGCCAGGCCCTGGACCACGCCGATGGCGATGCGCACCCCGGTGAAGGCGCCCGGGCCGCGGCCGAAGGCGATGGCATCCAGCTGCGCGGCGGCGATGCCGGCCTCGCCCAGCAGTTGTTGGATCATCGGCAGCAGGCGTTGGGCGTGCAGGCGCGGCGCCACCTCGTAGTGGCTGAGCACGCGGCCATCGTGCAGCAGGGCAACGGAACAGGCTTCGGTGGCGGTATCCAGGGCCAGGATCGTGGTCATCGGGTTCGCATGGCTGAAGAAAAAGAGCCGGCATTAGACCGGCTCGAGGCTTTTTTTTCCAGCACCAGGATGGTCACAGGCCGCTAGCGTGCGACCGGCGGACGCCCTTACCAGGGCTCGACCACCGGCTCGGCTTCCCAGGCCTGCAGCGGCGCCTTGGACCAGGTGCCGTAGGTTGCGTTGGGGAACACGACCCACTCGCTGCCCCATTTGCCCGCCTCGCTGGCCACGGTAGTGCGCTGCTGGTCCAGCGGCGTCTTGCGAAAACGCGCGTCGAAATCGTGCAGGGTATCGCCGAGCAGCAGCACGATCTGGTGCTCGGCGCTGACGATGGCGCGCCGCTCGACCTTGGGTGGGCCGAGCAACAGCACGCTCTCCTCCGAGACCTGGGGCAGGCCGAGTTTGCTCAGGGTGGCCAGGGTGTGCTGCTTCTGCTCGTCGGCGCGGTCGGAGATATAGCGGATGGTCACGCCGAGATGGTCGGCGTGCTGCAGGAACTGCTTGGCACCGGGTATCAACGCGGGCGTGCCGTCGCGCTCCCAGGGCAGCCAGGTGTCCCAGGCGTCGTATTGGTGACAATTGGCCAGGTCGCGCGCCAGCAGCGCGCTGTTGTCGATCACGGTTTCGTCCAGGTCGGTGACGATGGCCAGCTTGGACGGGTCTTTCGCCGCCGCCACGGCCGCGTCCAGCTTCTGCGTGGCGATATTGTAGGCCTGCAGCTGCAGCGCCTGGATTTCCGCCGACTGCTGCTGGAAACGCAGGCCCATGGCGAACTCGGCAACCGCGCACTCCTGCTTGGCTTGTGCCTTGCTGTCGGCGAACGCCGCGCAACTGCCCAGCAGCGTTATGGCCAGGCCCAGCCAGATGACACCCTTTCCTGTTTTCTCGGTCATTGCACGCCCTCTCTTCCTTAGTGGTTCACGGATCGACATGCCCATGGCAAGCGCCGGGCAGCCGGAGACTAGCGTCGCCGATGGTAGAAAGGCTGACGAGCACAGCCATGCCCGAGAGCGACCCGGACTTATCCATGCACCACAAACGACAAAAGCCCCTTGCGGGGCCTTTGTCCATGGGCAACTGGCGGGAAAACTCAGGCCAGCGCGGCCAGGGTCTTGGCGGTGATTTCCTCGACGCTGCCGACGCCCGGGATGTGGCTGTACTTCGGCGTGCCGGTGGCGGCGGACAGCTGCTGGTAGAAGTCCACCAGCGGCTTGGTCTGCGAGTGGTACACGGACAGGCGATGACGCACGGTCTCTTCCTTGTCGTCTTCGCGCTGCACCAGGTCTTCGCCGCTGACGTCGTCCTTGCCGGCAACCTTCGGCGGGTTGTATTCGGTGTGGTAGACGCGGCCCGAGGCCGGGTGCACGCGGCGGCCGGACAGACGCTTGACGATTTCCTCATCGTCGACGGCGATCTCGACCACGTTGTCGATGGTCACACCGGCTTCCTTCATGGCCTCGGCCTGCGGGATGGTGCGCGGGAAGCCGTCGAACAGGAAGCCCTTGGCACAATCGGGCTGGGCGATGCGCTCCTTGACCAGGTTGATGATCAGGTCGTCGGAGACCAGGCCGCCCGCGTCCATCACGCTCTTGGCCTTCAGGCCGAGCTCGGTGCCCGCCTTGACCGCCGCGCGCAGCATGTCGCCGGTGGAGATTTGCGGAATACCGAATTTCTCGGTGATGTAGCGAGCCTGGGTACCTTTGCCGGCACCGGGCGCCCCCAGCAGAATCACGCGCATCGATGTGCTCCTCAAGATTTATGTAGAAATCGGTCGGACCGCCTCAAAGGGCCAGTCTCTTGGATGTTGTGCGGCAGCTGTGGCAGCCAAAAGGTTGATCAAGATACACAGCGCCCCCCAGGCACACAAGCCGCCGAAAGTCGGATAAAAACCCTCCTGCCGACGGCTCGGACGCCGCTGCGGACGCGCCTTGCCCGGGTGCGCGCGGAGCCGCGCGGCGGCTCAACCGGTATTGCGCAAACCGGCGGCGATACCCGCCACGCTGACCAGCAGCGCCTGCTCCAGAGGGCTCTCCGGCGCCTGTTCACGCAGCCGGCAGCGCGCCAGCAGCTCGGCCTGCAACAGGTGCAGGGGATCGAGGTAGGTGTTGCGCACGCTGATCGATTCCAGGGTCTCGGCGCTGTGCGCGAGCAGCCGCGACTGCCCGGTCAGCTCCAGCACCGCGGCGCAGGCCTGCGACAATAGGTCGCGTAACTGCGCCCCCAGCGGACGCAGCGCCGGCTCGACCAGACGCTCGTCGTACAGCGCGGCGATGCTGGCGTCGGCCTTGGCCAGCACCATCTCGAGCATGTCGATGCGGGTGCGGAAGAACGGCCAGTGCTCGCGCATGCCTTTCAGCAGCTCGCCGTCGCCGCCGGCCAGGGCCTGACCCAAGGCCTGCTCCCAGCCGAGCCAGGCCGGCAGCATCAGCCGCGTCTGGGTCCAGGCGAAGATCCACGGAATCGCCCGCAGGCTCTCCACCCCGCCCTCGCGGCGCTTGGCCGGACGGCTGCCCAGCGGCAGGCGCCCCAGCTCCTGCTCCGGGGTGGCCTGGCGGAAATACTCGACGAACTGCGGGTGCTCGCGCACCACGCCGCGGTAGGCACTCACGCCGGCGGCGGCCAGGCGATCCATCATCGCCCGCCAGCTCGGTTCGGGGGCAGGTGGCGGCAGCAGGGTGGCCTCCAGCACGGCGGCCAGGTAGAGGTTGAGGTTCTGTTCGGCGATATCCGGCAGGCCGAACTTGAAACGAATCATTTCGCCCTGCTCGGTGGTGCGGAAGCGTCCGGCCACCGAGCCCGGCGGCTGCGACAGGATCGCCGCGTGAGCCGGACCG
>NZ_AVOF01000361.1:0-3097 GCF_000465935.2 Pseudomonas sp. EGD-AK9 | reverse complement strand
GCAAACTGGCGAATCCCGGCGACGGCGCGGTGTTCGTCAGCCAGCAGGGCCGCCGCCTCGGCGCTCGCGCGGTGCAGCTACGGGTGCGCCAGGCCGGCGTGCGCGAGCTGGGCCAGCACCTGCACCCGCACATGCTGCGCCACAGCTTCGCCAGCCATATGCTGGAGTCGTCGCAGGACCTGCGCGCAGTGCAGGAGCTGCTCGGCCACGCCGATATCGCCACCACGCAGATCTACACCCACCTGGACTTCCAGCACCTGGCCAAGGTCTACGACCAGGCCCATCCGCGCGCCAAGCGCAAAGGCGGTTCCGCATGAGCATTGAGCTGATCACCTTCGACCTCGACGACACCCTGTGGGACGTGACCCCGGTGATGCAGGACGCCGAGGCCGCCCTGCGCAACTGGCTGGCGCTGCACGCGCCGCGCCTGGGCGCGGTGCCGGTGGAACACCTGTGGCAGATCCGCAGCGGCCTGCTGAGCGCCGAGCCGATGCTCAAGCACCGCCTCAGCGAACTGCGCCGGCGCATCCTCCTGCATGCCCTGGAAGGCGCCGGCTACAGCCATGACGAAGCCCTGGCGCTGGCCGAGGCGGGGTTCCAGGTGTTTCTCAACGCGCGCCACCAGGTCGAACTGTTCGCCGAGGTGCACCCCACGCTGGAAGCCCTGGCCGAGCGTTACCAGCTCGGCGTGATCACCAACGGCAACGCCGACGTGCGCCGCCTGGGGCTATCGGAATACTTCCGCTTCGCCCTCTGCGCCGAGGAGCTGGGGGTGGGCAAGCCCGACCCCAAACCCTTCCGCGAGGCGCTCAGGCGCGCCGGGGTGGCGGCCGAGCGGGCGGTGCATATCGGCGACCACCCCAGCGACGATATCGCCGGCGCCCAGGCTGCCGGCCTGCGTGCGATCTGGTTCAACCCGCAGGGGCTGAGCTGGCAGGCCGAGACCACGCCGGACGCGCAGATCGCCAGCCTGGCCGAACTGCCGGCGCTGCTCGCCAGCTGGTAAGCCGTAGCCCGGGCCGGGCACAAAAAACCCGCCACAGGGGCGGGTTTCGTGCAGCGTGCCGTCCTCAGATGGGGCGGCTGCCATATTTGCTGTCGGGCTTCTTGGGTGGGTCGGCGACCACGTTGGGCTCCACCTCCTGCACCTTGCCGCCACGGGCGAGGAAATCTTCCATCGCCTTGGCCAGCGCGTCGCGCTCTTTCTGCTTGGCTTCGATGCTCGGCAGCTCGTCGACTTCGACGGCCTTGGCCTTGCTCTTCTTGCCGCCGGCTACGACTTCGCCGTCGCCCTCGTCGCCACTGTCGCCGTCGTCGGCAGCCGCCAGCTCCTCACCGTCGTCCTCGTCGGCCCCTTCCAGGTCGTCTTGTTCCAGGTCTTCGTCGCTCATGTTCAACCTCATGACTTGCGAAAAGCAGGTTAGTTATAGCCCAGTCGCGCAGGCTTCACTGCCCGACCGGAAAAAATTCAAATGACCTCGCCATGCCAGGTCGCCAGCACCCGCCGGGCGCCGCCATGGTCGCGGTGCTCGCCGAGGTAGATGCCCTGCCAGCTGCCCAGCGCCAGGCGCCCGTTCTGTATCGGCAGCTGCAACTGACAGCCCAGCAGGCTGGCCTTGAAGTGCGCCGGCAGGTCGTCCGGGCCTTCGTCGTCGTGTTCGTAGCCGCCCTCGCCCTGCGGCACCAGGCGGTTGAAGA
This sequence comes from Pseudomonas sp. EGD-AK9, assembly GCF_000465935.2. Taxonomy (NCBI): domain Bacteria; kingdom Pseudomonadati; phylum Pseudomonadota; class Gammaproteobacteria; order Pseudomonadales; family Pseudomonadaceae; genus Pseudomonas; species Pseudomonas sp. EGD-AK9. The sequence continues at coordinate 1,399 of NZ_AVOF01000361.1, read as the reverse complement.
AACGCTCGAAATCGCGGCGCACCGCGGGGTCGGCGTTCTCGTTGACGCTCAGCGACGCCGAGGTGTGCTGCAGCCACAGATGCAACAGACCGACGCGCAGCTGCGCCAGTTCCGGCAAGGCGGCCAGCAGTTCGTCGGTCACCAGGTGGAAACCGCGACTGCGCGGACGCAGGCCGACGGTGCGTTGCTGCCACATCCGACTCTCGCTCCCGATGGCTTCAGCGCGCGCATTCTAGCGCGCCGTCAGAAAAAACAAAGGGCGCCCGAAGGCGCCCTTTGCGATTACCGGGAAAATCACTTGTTGGTGAATTCCGGGTAGGCCTCCATACCGCACTCGGCGATATCCACGCCCTCGTACTCTTCCTCTTCGCTGACGCGCAGGCCGATCACCGCCTTGATGATGCTCCAGACGATCAGGCTGGCGATGAAGACCCAGGCGAAGATGCAGGCGATACCCAGCAGCTGGGCGCCCAGCGAGGCGTCGCCGTTGGTCAGGCACACCGCCAGCAGGCCCCAGATGCCGACCACGCCGTGCACCGAGATAGCGCCGACCGGGTCGTCGATCTTCAGCTTGTCCAGGCCGAGGATGGAGAACACCACCAGCACGCCGCCGACGCCGCCGATCAGGGTCGCCTGCAGACCGCTCGGGGTCAGGGGTTCGGCGGTGATGGCCACCAGGCCGGCCAGGGCGCCGTTCAGCGCCATGGTCAGGTCGGACTTGCCGAACAGGATGCGCGCCACGATCATCGCCGCGATCAGGCCACCGGCGGCGGCCATGTTGGTGTTGACGAACACCTGGGCCACGGCGTTGGCATCTTCGATGGTGCTCATCTTCAGCTGCGAGCCGCCGTTGAAGCCGAACCAGCCCATCCACAGGATGAAGGTGCCGAGGGTGGCCAGCGGCAGATTGCAGCCGGGGATGGCGTTGACCTGGCCACCCGCGCCGTACTTGCCCTTACGCGCACCGAGCAGCAGCACGCCAGCCAGGGCCGCCGAAGCGCCGGCCATGTGCACCACGCCGGAGCCGGCGAAGTCGAGGAAGCCGGCTTCGTTGAGGAAGCCCGAACCCCACTTCCAGAAGCCCTGCACCGGGTAGATGAAACCGGTCATGACCACGGCGAAGGCGAGGAAGGCCCACAGCTTCATGCGCTCGGCCACCGCACCGGAGACGATCGACATGCAGGTCGCGGCGAACACCACCTGGAAGAAGAAGTCGGAACGGGCCGAGTAGTAAGGCGCATCGTCGCCACCGGCGAGTACCGAGTCGACGCTGTTCTCGTCGCCGATCAGAAAGCCCAGGCTCGGCAGGATGCCGCCTTCCGGGCTGGAGTACATGATGTGGTAGCCGATCACCAGGTACATCACGCTGGCCACCGCGTACAGGGCGATGTTCTTGGTG
>NZ_AVOF01000360.1:0-3118 GCF_000465935.2 Pseudomonas sp. EGD-AK9 | reverse complement strand
GCGGGCTTGGCCGGGGCCTTCTTCACAGCGGCCTTGGGCGCCGCCGGCTTCTTCACCGCAACCGGCTTGCTGGCGGCCTTGGCTGCCGGTTTGGCAGGTGCGGTCTTGGTCGCCGGTTTGGCGGCAGCCGGCTTGGCGGCAGCAGGTTTAGCGACAGGCTTGGCCGCCGCTGGCTTGGCCGGTGCTTTGGCGGCGGGCTTACCGGCAGCAGGCTTGGCAGCGGCTTTGGCGGCCACGGGTTTCGCCGCGGCCTTAGTTGCCACGGCTTTGCTCGCAACCGCTTTGCTGGCGGCCGCCTTGCTGGCCACCGGCTTGGCGGCGGGCTTGCTTGCTGCGGGGGGCTTGGCCGCGGCAGGTTTGGCGGTGGCCTTCTTCGCCGGCGCCTTCGCGGCAGCGGGTTTCTTTGCCGCCACGGCTTTGCCGGCCGGTTTCGCGGCCGGGGCGGCCGCCTTGGCCTCGCGACCATCGAGCGCCTTGCCGGCGGCTTCCTTGACCTTGCCCACGCCCTGGGCCAGCTTCAGGCTCTCCTGGGCGTCGCGCTTGAGCTGCAGGATATAGGCGCGGGTCTCGCTCTGACGGGCCTTGAGAGCGTCGAGCAGCTCTTCCAGCTCGACCACCGCGTCCTTGGCCTTGGCCTGCGCCTTGGCCTTGCCGGCGACGGCAGCGTCCTGCAGCTTGCTGCGTGCCTTGTGCAGTTTTTCCTGGGCCTTGCCGCGCTGCTTCTCCAGCTTGGCGAGCAGTTTCTCGGCATCGACCAGCGCTTGCGAGCAGGCATTTTCCAGGTGCTCGAGCAGGCTGGTGGAGAGTTGGTGCAGCAGGTGCAAAGGGGTACTGATGGTCTTCTTCTTGGCCGACATGGCGCGCCTCCTGGCGGATGTGGATGCGCCCATACTAGACGCCCGCGCCCGACCCTGCCATAGGCCTTTTGGCGACCCGGGCAGGCAGCCGCGCGGGCTGGCATAATCGCCGCCATCTTGATCGGGAGACATCGCCATGAGCCGCGCCGCCTTCGCCCTCTTCGTTCTCTGCGCGAGCCTCGCGGCACAGGCCGACAGTCACCAGCAGGATCTGGCCTACAGCCTCGGCGCACGCCTGGGCGAACGCCTGCGCGAGGAGGTGCCGCAACTGCCGCTGAGCGACCTGCTGGAAGGTCTGCGCCAGGCCTACGCCGGCCAGCCGCTGCGCCTGGAAGAGGCGCGCATCGAAGAGTTGCTCGACCAGCACGAGGCGCGCATCGCCGCCGACCCGCAGCGCCATGCCCAGGCCATCGCCGCGCAGCGACGCTTTCTCGCCGAGCAGCGAATCCGCCCCAATGTGCGGGTGATCGAGGGCGGCGTGCTGGTCAGCGAGCTGCGCGCCGGCAGCGGCGCCAAGCCCGGTCCCGGCAGCCGGGTGCAGGTGCGTTACCGCGGCACCCTGGCCGACGGCAGCCCGTTCGACGAGAGCAGCGAACCGCAGTGGTTTCGCCTGGACAGCCTGATCGCCGGCTGGCGCAGCGCGCTGCTGCAGATGCCCAGCGGGGCACGCTGGCGCCTGGTGGTACCGTCGGATCAGGCTTACGGGGAAGAGGGCGCGGGCGATCTGATTCCGCCCCATGCGCCGCTGGTATTCGATCTGGAACTGCTCGACGTGGCCGACTGAACGTCGGCCCGGCTGACAGCTTCTGGCCCGGATGCAAGCCACGGCCGCCGACCTGTTGTCCGGATGCATCCGGGCTAAGCGGCCGTCGCAGGCTCAGAGCGCCGGCGCGGCCTGCTCCTGGTGGGCGTTGTGCAGCACCTCGATCAGGCAGTCTTCCAGCTCGAAACGTTCGTGCAGCAACTGCCCCAGGCGACCCAGCTCGGCCACCAGCGACACGCTGTCGCGGCAGTCGCCGTTGTCGCAGTGATCGTTGAAGGCCAGCGCCACCTCGGTGATGGCTTCGATGCGCGGGTAGATCTGCTTGGCCAGTTCCAGGCCGCGCTGATCGTTGAACGCCTTGGCCTCGCTGGTGAGCTGCTCGTAGACCTCGAAGTGACCGGCCGAGACGTAATCCACCAGGATTTCGCAGAAGCCCTGCAGGGCCTCGCCGTTGGCCGCCGGCGCCTGTGGCGACTCGACCAGGGCACTGTAGGCCTGCACCAGTTCATGGCGTTCGCCCAGCCAGCGATCGATCAGTTGGTGGACCCCACCCCAGCGTTCCTGTGCGTTCTGGCAACTTTCGAGCATGATGGACCTCGCTTCCCTTATCGCTAATGCCTGTTATGCGTCCGCTCCCGAGACGATTTTTCTGTGGCCTACCGGCGGCCAGCCTGCGCGGGGCGTCGCACTCGACGCCACAAACCGCTCCCGACGCTTTTTTGTCAATCGGTGCTTGGCTTTGGGAAGGCAACCGCGAAACGGCGTTTTTCCGGCGGTGCGTGCGAGCCAGATTATGCCCGTGGGCAGGCGCCATCAAGGCACCTCCGGGAGATAATTTCATACGAGCGTTTAATCGACGACCCGCGACAGCCGTGGCCTGGGCGATGGACCGCGATCAGCTGCGACGCAGCAACTGGAACAGGCAGAAACCGAGCATGGCGACGAAACCGAGCAGGCTCCACTCGGGAATGCTCATGCCGAACAGGCTCCACTTGACCTCGGCGCAGTCGGCGCTGCCCTGGAACACCAGGCGCACGATGTCCTGCATCGGCAGGGCCTGCATCATGAATTCCAGGCTCGGCAGGCAGGCCTCCAACTGGTCGGCCGGCACGCTCTGCAGCCAGATCTGCCGACCGGCCGTGGCGGCGCCGGCGCCGGCGAACAGCAGCGCCAGCAACGCATAGACCCGCCGACCGAAGCGCGCCGGGCCGTGCACGGCGGCCACCAGGCAGACCAGGCCGAAGGCGATCACGCAGATGCGCTGCAGCACGCACATCGGGCAGGGCTCCAGGCCGACCACGTGTTCCAGGTACAGGGCCGCCGCCATCAGCAGCAGACTGCCGACGAATGCCAGGAAGAACAGGGGACGCGGACTGGCCAGGTACATGGAGGCTCCGAGGGAGAGAAATCGAGGGCAGTTACGGTAGAGGAAAGCGCGGGCGCCTTTCAAGGCGCCTCACATGCTGCCGCGCGCTGTTCGTCCACCCAGCGCGCCCCT
>NZ_AVOF01000359.1:0-3134 GCF_000465935.2 Pseudomonas sp. EGD-AK9 | reverse complement strand
GCCACCAGGCTCAGCGCCAGGCCCTTCTCGCCGGCGCGGCCGCTGCGGCCGATGCGGTGGATATGCACCTCGGCATCGCGGCTCAGCTCGACGTTGATCACCAGCTCCAGGCCGGCGATGTCCAGGCCGCGGGCGGCCACGTCGGTGGCCACCAGCACGCTGAGGCTGCGATTGGCGAACAGTGCCAGGATCTGGTCGCGCTCGCGTTGCTCCAGATCACCGTGCAGGGCGGCGGCGGAGATCTTTTCCGCTTCCAGCTGCGCGGCCAGCTCGTCGCACTGCTGGCGGGTGGCGCAGAAGGCCACCGCCGGCTGCTTGCGAAAATGCCGCAGCAGGGTGCTCACCGCTTCCAGGCGCTGGCCCGGGGCGATCTCGTAGAAACGCTGCTCGATCTGCCCGTCGTCGTGCTGGGCCTCGACTTCGACCCGCTCCGGGCTGCGCAGAAAGCGCGCGGCGAGCTGCTCGATGCCGGCCGGGTAGGTGGCGGAGAACAGCAGGGTCTGCCGCCGCGCCGGGGTCTGCTCGATGATCTCGGCGATGCTGTCGATAAAGCCCATGTCGAGCATGCGGTCGGCCTCGTCGAGCACCAGGGTGTTGAGGCCGTCGACCTTCAGCGTGCCCTTGCGCAGGTGCTCCTGCACCCGCCCCGGGGTGCCGACTATGACGTGGGCGCCGTGCTCCAGCGAGCCGATCTGCGGGCCGAAGGGCACGCCGCCACAGAGAGTCAGCACCTTGACGTTGTCGGCGGCGCGGGCCAGGCGGCGGATTTCCTTGGCCACCTGGTCGGCCAGCTCGCGGGTGGGGCACAGCACCAGCGCCTGGCAGCCGAAATAGCGCGGATTGAGCGGGTGCAGCAGGCCGAGGGCGAAGGCCGCGGTCTTGCCGCTGCCGGTCTTGGCCTGGGCGATCAGGTCGCGGCCCTTGAGGATGCTTGGCAGGCTGGCGGCCTGGATCGGCGTCATCTCGGCATAGCCGATGGCGGCGAGGTTGGCCTGCATGGCGGCGGACAGGGGCAGGCTGGCGAAATCGGTGGCGGTCACGGCAAGGGGCTCGGGGCTGGCGAAACAGGCCGGCAGTGTAGCAGGCCGGCCTAGTCTTCCGCTGACACCTCGAGGCGCCGCGCGCGGCGGCCGTCGGCCGGGTCGAGCTGCAGGAATATCGCCGCGCCCAGCATCGACAGCAGGCCGACGCACAGGTAGGTGGCCTGGAACGCCTGCAGCAACTGGCCCTCGCCGCCGAATTCGCGGCTGAAGCCGCCCAGCAGCGCCGCCGAAGCCGCCACCCCCAGGCCCATGGCCAGCTGCACCACCACCGACAGCAGGCTGTTGCCGCTGCTGGCGTCGCGGTTGTCCAGGTCGATCAGGGTGACGGTGTTCATCGCGGTGAACTGCAGCGAGTTGACCGCGCCGATCAGGCCCAGATGGACGATCAGCTGCAGCAGCGCGGTGTCCGCATCGACCAGGGCCAGGCTGGCGATCAGCACGCCGAGCAGCAGGGTGTTGCCGGTGAGGATGCGGCGGTAGCCGAGGCGCTCGATCAGCGGCTTGGCCAGGGGTTTGACCGCCATCGCCGCCAGTGCCAGGGGGATCAGGCTCATGCCGGCCTGTGCCGGCGAGTAGCCCATCGCCAGTTGCAGCAGCAGCGGGGTGAGAAAGGGCAGGGCGCCGCTGCCGAGGCGGGCGAACAGGTTGCCGATGATGCCCACGGCGAAGCCGCGGGTACGGAACAGGCTGGGGGCGAACAGCGGCTGCTCGATGCGCCCGGCGCGCAGCCAGTAGGCGGCCAGGCAGGCCAGGCCGCCGAGCAGCAGGAGCATCACCCGCATGGTCGGCAGGTGCAGCTCGCCCAGGCCTTCCAGGGCCACGGTGATCAGCAGCATGGCGGCGCCGAACAGCACAAAGCCCGGGGTGTCGAAGCGGCTGCGGCTCGGCCCGCGCAGGTCCGGCATATGCCGCAGCGCTGCCCAGCAGCCGAGCAGGCCGACCGGCAGGTTGATCAGGAAGATCCAGTGCCAGCTGGCCACCTCCACCAGCCAGCCGCCCAGGCTCGGGCCGAGCAGCGGGCCGAGCAGGCCGGGCAGGGTGACGAAGCTCATGATCCGCACCAGCTCCGAGCGCGGGTAGGCGCGCAGCACCACCAGGCGCCCGACCGGCATCATCAGCGCGCCGCCGAGGCCCTGCACGATGCGTGCGCCGACCAGCATGGGCAGGGAGGTGGACAGGGCGCACAGCAGCGAACCGAGGCTGAACAGGGCGATGGCGCCAAAGAAGATGCGCCGCGTGCCGAAGCGGTCGGCGATCCAGCCCGAGGCGGGGATCAGCAGGGCCACGGTGAGCATGTAGGCGATCACCACCGACTGCATGCGCAGCGGGTTTTCGGCCAGGTCGGCGGCCATGGCCGGCAGCGCGGTGTTGAGGATGGTGCCGTCCAGCGTCTGCATGAAGAAGGCGATGGCGACTATCCAGGGCAGCAGGCGGGCGGTGCGTGGGTCGAGCGGGGCGGGGTCGGTCATGGGCTCCTCGCAGGTGGCAGCCGGCACTGTAGAGCCTGGCGGCGCATTCGGCCAGGGCGCTGCTAGGCTTGTCGCTAAACAAGGCTCCCCGACTCGGGGTAAGGACGGCGGCATGCGCTGGGTTCCGCTATGGCTCGCTCTGGTCGCTCCCGCCCTGCTGGCGGCGCCCTGGTTTCCCTATCCGGTGCAGGTCGACGGCCAGGCGCGCGAGTACCGGGCGCTGGCGAAAGCCGAGCGGCCGTGGCGCATCTGCGCCCTGTTGCCGCACGGCAAGGATCGCTACTGGTGGGGGGTGGCCTGGGGCCTGGACCAGGAGGCGCGGCGTCTCGGCGTGCAGCTGGGCATCTACGAGGCCGGCGGCTACGAGCACGGGCCGGTGCAGCTGGAGCAGTTCGAGCATTGCGTGGCGCTGGGCGCCGAGGCCTTCCTGCTGGCCAGCATCAATACCCTCGACCTGTGCCCGGCGGTGGCCGAGCAGCGCGCCGCCGGGCGGCCGGTGATCGACCTGGTCAATCGCCTCGACTGCACCGACCTCAGCGCGCGCTCGCGGGTGGATTTCGCCGACATGGCCGCGGCCACCCTGGCCTACGCGGTGCAGCACGGCGGCGGCCGGCCGCTGCGC
>NZ_AVOF01000358.1:0-3136 GCF_000465935.2 Pseudomonas sp. EGD-AK9 | reverse complement strand
TGACCCCGACGCGCCAGCCGTGGGCGGCGGCCAGCAGGGCGGTGGCGCGGCCGATGCCGCGGCTGGCACCGGTGATCAGCAGGGATCTGTGCATAGGCGCTCCAGGTGCAAAGGCGTCGGACCAGGGGTGCTGTCGCCTGGCGGCCACTTCTACTAGCCTAACTCTAGTCGCAATGGGCCAGCGCCCGGCGGACCGCAGTAACGGGAGAGCAGATCATGGATAAAACACAGTTTTCCAGTCTGTCGCTGGAGGATCTGGCCTTGGTACCGCTGGAGGAGGACGCCGCGCCGCAAGCGCAGGCGCCTGCGGTGCAAGCGCAGGCGTCGAAGATCGATACGCGCAAGAAGCGTGAGCGCCGCAGCGGCGTGGATCGTCGAGTGACCATTCGCTTCGAGGAGGATCGGCGCAGCGGCGTCGACCGGCGCGCGCAGAACCAGGCCTGGGGGCACGGTCACGACCTCTGAGCGGCGCCGGGGATCCCCCCGGCGCTTGACGGTCAGCCGCGTGCTACGCGCACGCCCTCGGCCAATTGGGCGCACAGGCCGAGCACGCCATCGATGGCCTGCTGCGCGGTTTCGGCCTTGGCGATCTGGTCGACCAGCGCCGAGCCCACCACCACGCCTTCGGCGCGGCGCGCCACTTCGGCGGCATGCTCCGGGGTGCGGATGCCGAAGCCGATGCACAGGGGCAGGTCGGTGTGGCGACGCAGGCGCGCCACGGCTTGCTCGACGTGATCCAGGGTCGCCGCGCCGGCGCCGGTGACGCCGGCCACCGACACGTAGTAGACGAAGCCGGAGCTGCCGGCCAGCACGGTGGGCAGGCGGTCGTCGTCGGTGGTCGGGGTGGTCAGGCGGATGAAGTCGATGCCTGCGCTCTGCGCCGGCTCGCACAGCTCGTCGTTGTGCTCCGGCGGCAGGTCGACCACGATCAGGCCGTCGACGCCGGCGGCCTTGGCGTCGGCGATGAAGCGCTCGACGCCGTAGACGAAGATCGGGTTGTAGTAGCCCATCAGCACCAGCGGCGTGCTCTGGTTGCCTTCGCGGAATTCGCGAACCATCTGCAGGGTCTTGGCCAGCGTCTGCTTGGCCCCCAAAGCGCGGATATTGGCGAGCTGGATGGCCGGGCCGTCGGCCATCGGGTCGGTGAACGGCATGCCCAGCTCGATCACGTCGGCGCCGGCATCCGGCAGGCCCTTGAGGATCTGCAAGGAAGTCTCGTAGTCGGGGTCGCCGGCGGTAACGAAGGTGACCAGCGCGGCGCGGTTTTCCTGCTTGAGTTCGGCGAAACGGTTGTGCAGGCGGCTCATGCGTGCTTCTCCTGGTTGTCCTGCATGTGGTGCATCACGGTCTGCATGTCCTTGTCGCCACGACCGGACAGGTTGATCACCATCAGGTGATCCTTGGGCAGTTTGGGTGCGCGCTTGAAGGCTTCGGCCAGCGCGTGGGCGCTTTCCAGGGCCGGGATGATGCCCTCCAGGCGGCAGCAGTGGTGGAAGGCTGCGAGGGCTTCGTCATCGCTGATCGGCACGTATTCGACGCGCTTGATCTCATGCAACCAGGCGTGTTCCGGGCCGACACCGGGGTAGTCGAGGCCGGCGGAAATCGAGTGGGCATCGGTGATCTGGCCGTCTTCATCCTGCAGCAGGAAGGTGCGATTGCCGTGCAGCACGCCCGGCGCGCCGCCAGCCATGCTCGCCGCATGCTTGCCGGTGTCGATGCCGTGGCCGGCGGCCTCGACGCCGACGATCTGCACGCCCTGGTCATCGAGGAAGGGGTGGAACAGGCCGATGGCGTTGGAACCGCCGCCGATGCAGGCCACCAGCGAGTCGGGCAGACGGCCTTCCTTCGCCAGGATCTGCTCACGTACTTCGTTGCCGATCACCGACTGGAAGTCGCGCACCATGGCCGGGTACGGGTGCGGGCCGGCGGCAGTGCCGATCAGGTAGAAGGTGTTGTGGACGTTGGTCACCCAGTCGCGCAGGGCCTCGTTCATGGCGTCCTTGAGGGTGCCGGTGCCGGCCGTGACCGGGATCACCTCGGCGCCGAGCAGCTTCATGCGGAAGACGTTGGCCTGCTGGCGGTCGATGTCGGTGGTGCCCATGTACACCACGCACTGCATGCCGAAGCGCGCGGCCACGGTGGCGGTGGCCACACCGTGCATGCCGGCGCCGGTCTCGGCGATGATGCGCTGCTTGCCCATGCGCTTGGCCAGGAGGATCTGGCCGATGCAGTTGTTGATCTTGTGCGCGCCGGTGTGGTTGAGGTCTTCGCGCTTGAGGTAGATCTTCGCCCCGCCGAAGTGCTCGGAGAGGCGCTCGGCATGGTACAGCGGGCTGGCACGGCCGATGTAGTCGCGCTGGAAGTAGGCCAGCTCGTCGAGGAAGGCCGGATCACTCTTGGCCTTCTCGTATTCGGCGGCCAGCGAGTTGATCAGCGGCATCAGGGTTTCGGCGACGAACTGACCGCCGAAGCGGCCGAACAGGCCGCGCGCGTCGGGGCCGGTGCGAAATGAGGTCATGGTCGAGCTCCTGTCTGGGGCCTCTGCCCACGAGCGGGCAGGAGGTTTGGCAATGGCGCCATTCTACCCCTGGCGGGCAGGCTGAAAAGCGATTAGATTGCCCTGACCTGTCAGGAAAAATCACAAATCAATGAATCGCGAACTGCCCCCGCTGAATGCCCTGCGCGCCTTCGAGGCCGCCGCCCGCCTGCAGAGCATCAGCCGCGCCGGCGAGGAGCTGCATGTCACCCATGGCGCGGTGAGCCGGCAGATTCGTGCGCTGGAAGAACAGCTCGGCGTCAGCCTGTTCGACAAGGACGGCCGCGGCGTGAAACTCACCGATGCCGGCATGCGCCTGCGCGATGCTGCCAGCGATGCCTTCGAGCGCCTGCGCGGCGTCTGTGCCGAGCTGCGCCAGCGTCAGGACGGTGCGCCCTTCGTGCTCGGTTGCCCCGGCAGCCTGCTGGCGCGCTGGTTTATCCCGCGCCTGGATCGCCTCAACCGCGAGCTGCCGGAGCTGCGCCTGCAGCTGTCGGCCAGCGAGGGCGAGCTGGACCCGCGCCGCCCCGGGGTGGACGCCACCCTGTGCTTCGCCGCGCCGCCCTGGCCGGCGGACATGCAGGTACACGAGCTCGATAT
>NZ_AVOF01000357.1:0-3139 GCF_000465935.2 Pseudomonas sp. EGD-AK9 | reverse complement strand
GCAATGCGGCCTCGGCGCGAGTGAGCTGGCTCGGCGGCTTGCCCAGGTAGCTCCAGCTGGCCGCCGCCACGCCCTCCAGGGTGCCGCCGAAGGGCGCGCGATTCAGATACAGGGCGAGGATCTCGTCCTTGGACAGGTGCCACTCCAGTTGCGCGGTGCGCCACAGCTGCTTGAGCTTGCCGGGCAGGTCGCGGCCGTGCGGATCGAGCAGGCGCGCCACCTGCATCGACAGGGTGCTGCCGCCGGACACCACGCGCCCGCCGCTGAGGTTCTGCCAGGCGGCGCGGGCCAGGGCCAGCGGGTTGACCCCGGGGTGCAGGCGGAACCAGCGATCCTCGTAGGTCAGCAGGGCTTCGAGGTAATAGGGCGAGACCTGGTCCGGCGTCACCGGGTAGCGCCATACGCCGTCGCGATCGGCGAAGCGCCACAACGGCGTGCCGTCCTCGGCCAGCACCACGCGGGCCAGATCGTCCTCGGGCAGCGGCAGCGGGAACAGGCGGTCGGCGAGCCAGAGCAGACTCAGCACAACAATCAGCGCACCAGCGCACTGCCGCCAGCGCCGCCCCCCAGAGGCTTCAGCTGCGCGCCAATAAGCAGGCATCGAAAAAAGACGATTTATTGACATAAACAATGACCATCCGTCTGATCACCACGCATTCGCCACATTTTTGACCCTCAGAGGCTTTACATGCCATTACGGGGCCACTAGACCTAAATCTGAACACTGCTTCGTTGGGCTGACAGTGCCTGCCAAGCGGTGTTTACGGGCATCGAGTTCAACCTCCCAGCCTTCTCCGGCGCCAGGCGCTTGACGGTGCGATGCCATCCTTCCATTCCAACGAAAGGACATTGGTTATGCGCATCGACGAACTTGGCGATGAATTATTGCCCACCGCCGTCCGGCAGGTATTGCCATCTCAGTCGCTTGGTACCGAAGTACCGGGCAGCTGCCTCGGCCGCTTTACCGCCGCGCCTTCGGCAGCCCTGATAACGCTGGCACTGCTCGGCCTCAGCCCTCAGGCGCTGGCGGATCACGACACCGCCCACATCGTGGACAATCTCAAAGGCGGCCTGGGCGCCCTGGAGCGGCGAGTCTGGGATTGCGAGAACGGTATCAACGGTAAATGCCCGGGTACCAAGGGGGATAAGGGCGACAAAGGTGACAAGGGTGATACCGGAGCCACCGGCCCCACGGGCCCCACTGGTGCAACAGGCCCTCAGGGCCCTCAAGGCGAGACAGGTCCCGCTGGCGCGACAGGTCCGCAAGGCCCTCAGGGCGACGTAGGTCCCTCTGGCGCAACAGGTCCGCAAGGCCCTCAGGGCGACGTAGGCCCCGCTGGCGCAACAGGTCCGCAAGGCCCTCAGGGCGACGTAGGCCCCGCTGGCGCGACAGGTCCGCAAGGCCCTCAGGGCGACGTAGGCCCCGCTGGCGCGACAGGTCCGCAAGGCCCTCAGGGCGACGCAGGCCCCGCTGGCGCAACAGGTCCGCAAGGCCCTCAGGGCGACATAGGCCCCGCTGGCGCAACAGGTCCGCAAGGCCCTCAGGGCGAAATAGGCCCCGCTGGAGCAGCAGGTCCGCAGGGCGATACCGGCCTGACCGCCTGGGAGCGCAAAACCGAAACCTGCACACAGGACACAACCGCCATTACCTGCACGGCGACCTGCAGCGAGGGCAAGCGGGTGCTGGGCGGCGGAGCGAGCTATTCCTCGGCTCAGACCTGGCAGACCGTTCTGAGCTACCCGCTAACCGACTTGAGCTGGACGGCATCGCTGGTCAAGACAACAGGGGCCGGGTCAGCAGCCCAGATCACCGTAACCACCTACGCCTTGTGCGCCTCTACCAACTAAGCAGATCCGGGAGGTTAGTGATGAGCTTCTATTCGATTCCCGCCTGGACGGTGACGGCCATGCTGCTGTCCAGTCCCGCGCTGGCCGGCCACTGCGACACCGAGGTAGCCGAGGCGCAGGCCGCCGCCAACTATGCACCCTACCTTCAACCCAGTGTGGAGGAGGTGGTGGGTGCGCTCTTCCAAAGCGCGCTCGAGGCCTGCCGGCTGGAGGAAATCCAGATGGCCAGTGCCGAGTTCGACTCGCCGATGCTGGCGCCGGACTATGTATCGGTAGGCCAGTCCATGCTGATCAATATCGTCGAGATGATCGGCGCCAAGTGACGGCTGTACGGGGCAAGGCCAGCAGGCCTTGCCCCGTTTCGCCATGAGCCAGCCCCGTAGCCCGGATGCAATCCGGGGCCGCTCTACCGCTCCCTCACCACCATCCCCCCCGGCGAATTGCCCAGCGCCTGCCAGCTCGGCCGGTACATCGACTCCACCTGCGGCGGCGGTACGCGGTAGCTGCCCGGGGTCACCGCGCGGGCCAGGTAGAGCAGGTGGGTGGTGCCGTAGCCGTCCACGTCCAGCGCCGCCACGTAGCGGTCGCCGCGGTATTCCTGGTGCTTGATCCGCGCGTTCTGCATCGCCTGGCGCCATTCCTTGACCTGGCTGCCGGCGTCGTCGAGGCTCGCCGCGCTCTGCGCCAGGTTCTGGTTTTCCAGCTCCAGGCCGGCGGGCAGCAGGTCCACCACCAGGGCATCGGGCACGCGCTGCTTGGCGCGCACCGCCAGGTGCACCAGCACCAGCTCGCCGCTGGTCAGCCGCTGCAGGTCGAGCGGGCGGCCGTCCATGCCCAGATATTCGCGCTCGATGCCGAGGTTGTCGCCGCCGGCCGCCGGCGGCTGCACCGGGTAGCCGGACAGGGTCAACTGCTGGTAGAGCTTGGCGCTGCCGGCAGCGCTGACGCTCAGCGGCTCGGCCAGCTCGCCGCGCTCCAGCTTGATGCCCGGTTGCCGCTCGCTCAGTTCGAACTGGAAGGCACCACTGGAAAGCGCAGCGCGCCAGGGCTGTTCCGGCTGACCGAGCAGGCCGCGACCGGCGAGGAACAGGGCGTTGCGCTCCTGGGTCGACAGCCAGCGCTGGCCGGCCAGCTCGTCGGCCAGGTCGAACAGCCGCTGCTCGCGCTGGCCGGCGGCCAGGTCGTGTTCCTCCAGCACGGAGAGGATCAGCGCCTGGTCGCGCAGCGCGCTGCCGTAGTCGGCCATCCAGCGCTCGCCGTCGCGCGGCTGGATCAGGCCCTGGGCCAGCGC
>NZ_AVOF01000356.1:0-3139 GCF_000465935.2 Pseudomonas sp. EGD-AK9 | reverse complement strand
GACCCTGGTGCAGGCGGCGCTGCCGATCGAGGAGGCGCTGCGTGCGGCCGCCGCGCAAGCCACCAGTGCACGCATCCAGGCCATGCTGCTGGCGGTGCGCGCGCGGGTGCTGGAAGGCCACAGCCTGGCCGCCAGCCTGAAGGAATTTCCCGCCGCCTTTCCCGAGCTGTACCGCGCCACCGTGGCCGCCGGCGAGCACGCCGGGCACCTCGGCCCGGTGCTGGAACAGCTGGCCGACTACACCGAGCAGCGCCAGCAGTCGCGGCAAAAGATTCAGCTGGCGCTGCTCTACCCGCTGATCCTGATGTGTGCGTCCTTGCTCATCGTCGGTTTCCTGCTCGGCTACGTGGTGCCGGACGTGGTCAAGGTCTTCGTCGATTCCGGGCAGACCCTGCCGGCGCTGACCCGCGGGCTGATCGCCCTGAGCGACTGGGTCAAGGCCTGGGGCGCGGCGACGCTGGTGCTGCTGGCGCTGGCGATCGTCGCCCTGCGTTGGGCGCTGCGCGACGAGGCGTTCAAGCTGCGCTGGCACGCGTTTCTGCTGCGCGTGCCGCTGCTGGGCCGGCTGGGACGCGCCACCGACTGCGCGCGTTTCGCCTCCACCCTGGCGATTCTCACCCAGAGTGGCGTGCCGCTGGTGGAGGCGCTGGCGATTGCCGGCGAGGTGATCGGCAACCGGGTGATCCGTGGCGAGGTGCTGGTGGCGGCGCAGAAGGTGCGCGAGGGCGGCAGCCTGACCCGTTCGCTGGAGGCCACCGGGCAGTTTCCGCCGATGATGCTGCACATGATCGCCAGCGGCGAACGCTCCGGCGAGCTGGATCAGATGCTGGCGCGCACGGCGAAGAATCAGGAGAACGACCTCGGCGCGCAGATCGCCCTGCTGGTGGGTTTGTTCGAACCGTTCATGCTGGTATTCATGGGGGCGGTGGTGTTGGTCATAGTCCTGGCCATCCTGCTGCCGATTCTTTCGTTGAACCAAATGGTGGGTTAGCAGGTGAGTAGAAAACAGGCGGGTTTCACCCTGATCGAGATCATGGTGGTGGTGGTCATTCTCGGCATCCTCGCGGCGCTGGTGGTGCCGCAGGTGATGAGCAGGCCCGATCAGGCCAAGGTCACCGCGGCGCAGAACGACATCCGCGCCATCGGCGCGGCGCTGGACATGTACAAGCTGGACAACCACAGCTACCCCAGCACCCAGCAGGGCATCGAGGCGCTGGTGAGCAAGCCCGGCGGCAACCCGCCGGCGAAGAACTGGAACAAGGAGGGCTACCTCAAGCGCCTGCCGGTCGACCCCTGGGGCAATCCCTACCAGTACCTGGCGCCGGGCACCAAGGGCGCCTTCGACCTCTATTCGTTCGGCGCCGACGGCAAGCAGGGCGGCAGCGACCTGGACGCGGACATCGGCAACTGGGATCTCTGATCGCCATGCAGCGCGTACCTGCGGGCTCGGCCAGGCGGGCGAGGGGCTTCACCCTGATCGAGCTGCTGGTGGTGCTGGTCATCCTCGGCAGCCTGATCGGCCTGGCGGTGCTCGGCACCGGGCTGGCCGGGCCGAGCCGCGAACTGCGCGGCGAGGCCGAGCGCCTGGCCGGCCTGATCGGCGTGCTGGCCGACGAGGCGGTGCTGGATAACCGCGAGTACGGCCTGAGTTTTACCCGCGAGGGCTACCGGGTGCTGCGCTACGATTCGCGGCGCGGCGAGTGGCAGGCGCTGGATCGCCAGGCGCATCGCCTGCCGGACTGGGCCGAGCTGACTCTTGAGGTGGAGGGCGAGGGGGAGGGCGAGGCCTTGCGCCTGCCCGGCGCGGCCAGTGCCCTGGCGCCGCAACTGCTGATTCTCTCCAGCGGCGAGCTCACGGCTTTTCGCCTGCGCCTGGCCGAGCGCCGCCGCGACGGCCTGCAGCTGCAGCTGTCCAGCGACGGCTTCGGCCTGCCGCGTATCGAGGAGCTGGCGGCAGGGCGCGCCGGATGAAGCGCGCGCGCGGTTTCACCCTGCTCGAAGTGCTGGTGGCGCTGGCCATCTTCGCCCTGGTCGCCGCCAGCGTGCTGACTGCCAGCGCGCGCAGCGTGCAGACCGCCGCGCAGCTGGAAGCCAAGACCCTGGCCATGTGGGTGGCCGACAACCGCCTTACCGAGCTGCAGCTGGCCGAGGCGCCGCCGGCCGACGGTCGCGACCAGGGCCAGGTGGAGTTTGCCGCGCGTCGCTGGCTGTGGCAGAGCGAGATTCAGGCCACCAGCGAGCCGAGCATGCGCCGGGTGACCCTGTGGGTCGCCGCCGAGCAGCGTGGCGCCTCGGGCGATCTGCGCGAGCGCGCGCTGGTCAGCCTCAGCGGCTTTCTGGGTGCGCCGTGATGAAGCGTATGGCCCGTAGGAGCGAGCTCTGCTCGCGAAATGGCCTCAATCTGGATTCGCGAGCAGAGCTCGCTCCTACAGCTCGACCGCAGCGCGGCTTTACCCTGCTCGAATTGCTGATCGCCATCGCCATTTTCGCCATTCTCGGGTTGGCCACCTACCGCATGCTCGACAGCGTGCTCAGCGCCGACGCCGCCACCCGCAACCACGAGCAGCAGCTGCGCGAGCTGGTGCGGGCGATGGCCGCCTTCGAGCGCGACGTGCTGCAGGTGGCGGTGCGGCCGATCCGCGATGGCTTCGGCGACCCGCAGCCGGCCCTGCGCAGCGAGCCGAGCGATACCTCGGCGCTGGAGTTGACTCGCGCCGGCTGGCGCAATCCGCTCGGTCAGCCGCGCGCCGAGCTGCAGCGGGTACGCTGGCAGCTCAGCGGCGAACAGTGGCAGCGCCTTTACTGGCGCGTGCTGGACCAGGCCCAGGACAGCCAGCCGCAGGTGCAGCAGGCGCTCGACGGGGTGCAGGCGTTGAGCCTGCGCTACCTCGACGACGAGGGCCAGTGGCACGCCGACTGGCCGCCGCCCAATGCCGCTGGCGACAGCCTGCTCACCGGCCTGCCACGCGCCCTCGAACTGCGCCTGGAGCATCGTCGCCATGGCGAGCTGCGGCGCCTGCTGCGCCTGACACGCTGGCTCAGCCTCGTGCGCCGCCGGCGCGATCCCAAGACCGGGCGCATCAAGGGCAATCTGTACGTCCTGCACGACGAGCCCCTCACCCCCTTCGAAGCCATGCAG
>NZ_AVOF01000355.1:0-3143 GCF_000465935.2 Pseudomonas sp. EGD-AK9 | reverse complement strand
CGGCGTCTGCAGCGCATGGTGCAACGCGGCCAGGTCGCCGCCCTGCTCGAGCTGGCGCGCCAGTGCCTGCTGGCGCTCGGGGTCGAGCGGCAGTTCGTCGAGGTAATGCTGGATCAGCGTGGCGTCAGGGGAGTTATTCATGGGCAGGCAGCTGATAGCTCCAGGTTTCCGACAGGGGTTTGCCGTCCTCGACCAGGGCGGCGCGCATTTCCACCGGCTGCGCCGGGTCCTTGATCTTGACCCGCAGGGTCAGGCGCCAGCCCCGGCTCACCGGGTTGTAGCGCAGGCTGTTTTCCAGCAGCTCGGCGTTGCCGTCGACGCTGGCCTGCACCGTCGGCGGCGCCTCGGCCTTGCGCTTGGCCAGCCGCGGGCCGACGAAATCCACCAGCAGGGCGGTGCTGCCGTCGGGCTGGCGGATCAGGTTGGCCTGCTTGACGTCGCCCTCCGACAGCCGGGTCTGGCTGACCCAGGCCAGCTGCGGGTCGTGCAGCGCCGCCTCGTCGCGACTGAAGTGCAGGCGGTAGGCGATATCCAGCGGCTGGCCGACCGCGGGCAGCTTGTCGGGGCGCCACAGGGCGACGATGTTGTCGTTGGTCTCGTCGGGGGTGGGAATCTCCACCAGCTCGACGTGGCCCGGGCCCCAGTCGCCGAGGGTCTCGACCCAGGCGCTGGGACGCAGCTCATAGCGGTCGTCGAGATCCTGGTACTGGGCGAAGTCGCGGCCGCGCTGGAGCAGGCCGAAGCCGCGCGGGTTGTCGATGCGGTAGCTGCTGACGTTGAGCCGCTGCGGGTTGTTCAGCGGGCGCCACAGCCACTCGCCGTTGCCGGCGTGGATGGCCAGGCCGTCGGAGTCGTGCAACTCGGGCCGGTAGTTGGGCCGCGGCCAGGGCTGGTTGGCGCCGAACAGGTACATGCTGGTCAGCGGCGCAATGCCGAGCTTTTCCACCGAGTCGCGCAGATACAGCCTGGCCTCGACGTCGAGCACGCTGTCCTCGCCCGGCTTGATTTCCATGCGGTAGGCGCCGGTGGCGCGCGGCGAGTCGAGCAGCGCGTAGATCACCAGGCTGCGTCGGTCGGCCTGCGGCTGCTCGATCCAGAACTCGCTGAAGCGCGGGAATTCCTCGCCGGACGGCAACGCGGTGTCGATCGCCAGGCCGCGTGCCGACAGGCCGTAGACCTGGCCCTTGCCGACGACGCGGAAGTAGCTGGCGCCGAGCACGCTCATCAGCTCGTCGTGCTTGTCCGCCGCGTTCAGCGGGTGGATCACCTTGAAACCGGCGAAACCGAGGTTCTCCAGTTCGCCGGGCTGCACCGGCAGATCGGCGAAGTCGAACATGGCCGGATCGTAGCGAATCTCGCGCACGCCCGTGGCGGTGACTTCGTTGATCTTCACCGGCAGGTCGAAGTGCATGCCCTGGTGGAAGAAATACAGCTGGAACGGCGTCTTGCCGTCGCGCCAGTGCGCCTGGTCCTCGCGAAAGCGCAGCTTCTGATAGTCGGCGAAGGCCAGCTCGCGCAGCGCCCCCGGCAGATTGCTCTGCGGCGCGTTGTAACCCTCGGCGGCCAGGGCCTTGGCCTTGACCGCCACATCGTCCAGATCGAACGCCCAGCTGTGGGCGGCGAACAGCAGGGGAACCGCCCAGAGGGCCAGCTTGCCGGCCTTGCCCAGACGGGTTGCAGAACAACGACTCATTGACACACGGCCTCCAGGGCGACGCAGATTGACGGGCAGCGGCCAGCCCACGGGGCGCCGCTGCACGGAAATTGAAATCAGGCGAATGATGCAAAGACAACGCGAGCGCCGTGCAGACGGCCAACCGGACGGCGGCGCCCCTGCATGCGCGTTTTTTCTGCGCATTATCACCAGATCGCGGTATCCGGCACAGGGGCCCGCACAGCTATATTTTCGCCTGCCCGCAGCACCCGCTCAGTCGCGCGGCAGAAGCTCGAAGCGCGCCTCCTGCACGGTGGCCGAATCCAGCCCGAGCTGCACGCGGAACGTCCCCGGTTCGCTGATGTGACGCAGCTCGGCATCGAAGAAACGCAACATGCCCTCGTCGATCTCGAAGCTCAGCTCGCGCGCCTCGCCTGCTTCCAGCTTGACCCTGCGAAAATCCTTGAGTTCCTTGACCGGGCGGATCACCGAGGCGGCCTCGTCGTGCAGATACAGCTGCACCACCGTGGCGCCGGCGCGCGGGCCGCGGTTGTGCAGGGTGACGCTGACCTGGATCTTCTCGCCCGGGCGCAGGCGCTCGGCGGACAGCCGCGGCGGCGACAGCGAGAACTCGCTGTAGCTCAGGCCGTAGCCGAACGGATAGAGCGGGCCGTTGCGCTCCTCGAAGTACTGCGAGGTGTAGTTGCCGGGATCCCCGCCGTACGGCCGGCCCAGGCGCAGGTGGTTGTAGTAGGTGGGGATCTGCCCCACCGAGCGCGGGAAGGAGATCGGCAGCTTGCCCGCCGGGTTGTGCGCGCCGAACAGCACGTCGGCGATGGCGTGGCCGCCCTCGATGCCGCTGTACCAGGTCTCGAGTATGGCGTCGGCGTTGGCCTGCTCCCAGCCCAGGGACAGCGGCCGGCCGTTCATCAGCACCAGCACCAGCGGCTTGCCGGTGGCCTTGAGCGCGCGCAGCAGGGCCTGCTGGCTGTCCGGCAGGTCCAGGCGGGTGCGGCTGGAGGACTCGTGCGACATGCCGCGGGCCTCGCCCACCGCGGCGACTATGACGTCGGCCTGCTGCGCCACGCGCACCGCCTCATCAAGCATGGCCGCGGGGCTGCGCGCGTCCTGCACCACCTCCGGACGGTCCCAGTTGAGGTGGTTGAGGTACTCGACCACCCGCGCATCGTCGGTGACGTTGGCGCCGCGCGCATACAGCAGCTGGCCCTGGCCGCCGAGCGCGGCCGCCATGCCCTGGCGCAGGGTCACCGCCTGTTCGGCGCGGCCGGCCGCCGACCAGCTGCCGAGCATGTCCACCTGGGAGTCGGCCAGCGGACCGATCAGGGCGATGCGCCTGTCCTTGCGCAGCGGCAGGGTGGCGTCGCGGTTTTCCAGCAGCACCAGGGCATCGCGCGCCATCGCCCGCGCCGCGGCGCGGTGCAGACGGTTTTCGGCGTAGACCTCGGCAGGATCGTCAGCGGCGCGGCCG
>NZ_AVOF01000354.1:0-3195 GCF_000465935.2 Pseudomonas sp. EGD-AK9 | reverse complement strand
GCGGTGGTCGGCTGCAGGTCCGCCGCCGGCTGGCGGCGCGGCAGCACCTCGCGGCCCGGCAGGAAGCGCCCGTAATCCTGCGTCTTGCCCAGCTCCTCGGGGTATTCCAGGCCGCGGCGGTAGGCGATGCGGCCGTTGATCAGGGTGGCCTCCACCGCCGCGTCGTTGCGCTTGACCACCCGCGTCAGGCCGAGCACTTCCATCGGCGCCTCGGCGATGGCGTCCAGCTCCTCGGTGAGCCCCTCGGGGTTGACGATCACCAGGTCGGCGCGGTCGCCGACGCGGATATAGCCGGCGTCCACGCCGATAAAGTCGGCCAGCTCGCCGCTGCAGCGGCGCACCGCCTGGCCCAGTTCCATGAAGGGCGTGCCGGCCAGCTGCGCATCGCGCACGTACTTGAGAAAACGCAGCGGGAAGTTGTACTGGGCGATGGAGCGCAGGTGCGCGCCGGAATCGGCGAAGCCGGGGTGGGTCCAGGGGCTGGCCAGCAGCTGGCGCATGATCGGCTCGCGATCGTTGCCGTAGCAGGTGCCCCACTTCAGTGCTTCGCGGTACTGGCAGGCCAGCTCGAAGTAGGCGTCCACCGCGTCCAGGCCACGGCTCTCGCCGAGCTGCCTGAAGTTCTGGCCGACCAGGCTGGCATCCGGGCACTCGGTCACCCAGCAGTCGGAGAAGTCGCGGTGCCACAGGCCCTTGGTCAGCACCGCCTTGACCTGCTGCTTGAACAGGGCGCGGAATGCCGGTTCCTTGACCTTGGCGTAGAGCTCGTCCGGATCCTTGATATTGCGCAGGATCTCGCCGGCGCCGAACTCCTCGAAGGCGTTCACGTTGAGCCCTTCCAGGCGCAGGGTGAAGGGCGCGGGCAGGGTCTGCCAGCGGAAGTGGCCGCGCAGCACCTTGTTCGCCAGCCAGCCGGAGAGGCGGGTGAAGCGGTGCAGCAGCGGCTGCGACTTGAGGTCCAGCGCCGTGAGCATGGTGCACTTGAGCGGCTGTCTGAACCAGCCGTGGGCCTGCCAGAGGAAGGCGAACACATTGACCTTGGTCACCGCATTTGGCGCGCCCTGCAGCACCGCGCCGCGGCGGCGGAGGATGGCGAACAGGCGCGAGAACTCCTTCCAACTGGCGAAAGTCGAGGGCAGCGGGCTGGACCAGGCGCGCTCGCCGTCCATCTTGTCCAGGCGCGTGGTCATCACCGACAGGCCGATGCAGCCGGCGTCCAGCGCCTCTTCCAGCAACTGCTCCATGCGCTGCAGCTCGGCCTCGCTCGGCGCCACCTTGCTGGTGGCGCGCGTGAGGCCCATCACCGCCACGCGCAGCTCGGAGTGGCCGAGGAAGGAGCTGACGTTCGGGCCCAGTGCATGTTGGTCGTAGAAGGCGCGGTAGCCGGCGGCGTCGCGCCAGCTCTTCTTCTCCTTGAGGATCGGCAGCACGTATTCGCGCGGCACCGCCTCGACGCGGGTGAACAGGTCCGAGCAGTCCTCGGCGTCGGCCAGCACCATGCTGATCGAGCAGGAGCCGATGGTCACGCTGGTCACGCCGTGGCGCACCGACTCCTTGAGTGCCGGCGCCGCGATCACCTCGGCGTCGTAGTGCGAGTGGACTTCCAGAAAGCCCGGGGTGACCCACTTGCCGGCGGCGTCGATCACCTCGGCGCCGCGCTCATCCAGCGGGCTGAGGCTGAGGGTGTCGATGCGGCCGTGCTTGATGCCGATATGGCGCAGCGCGCCGGGGGCGCCGCTGCCGTCGAAGTACAGGCCGTTGTTGATGACGATGTCGAAACTCATGCGAGGCTCCAGGGGGCCAGCAGCAGAACGCCGGTGACCAGCAGCAGGCAGTAGATGGCGAGGCGGAAATGGCGCTCGTCGAAGCGCCGGTGCAGGCGTTCGCCCAGCCACAGGCCGAGCAGCAGCAGCGGGGCGTAGGCCAGCACCTGGGGCAGGGCCGGCTGCAGGCGGCCGTCGAGCAGGAAGGCGGCGGTCAGCAGGCTGTTGAGGCTGAACCAGACCGTCACCAGGGTGGCGCGAAAGCGTGCCTTGTCCAGCGCTGTGCCGGCCAGGCCGTAGACCAGCAGCGGCCCGCCGGAGGCGAACAGGCCGTGGCTGAGGCCGGCGCCGAGGGTAATAGCGCGGGTCAGCCAGGCCGGGCGCAGCGGTAGCGCCGCGGCATGGCGCAGGCGCCACAGCTCGCGCCCGGCGAACCACAGAATCAGCAGGCCGAAGCCGCGCTTGAGCAGCGCCGCGTCGAGATAGGGCAGCAGCAGGTAGCCCAGCGCTGTGCCGGCGAGCATGCCCGGCAGTATGGTGCCGAGCAGCAGCGGGCGGTGGATCTGCGCGCGGTGGCGCCACACCAGGTAGCCGGTCATGCCGATATTCAGCGGCACCAGCACCGGCAGCAGCTGGTCGATGGGCAGCAGCAATGCACCCAGCGACAGGGCGATCACTATGCTGCCGAAACCGGTGACCGCCTCCAGGGTGTAGGCCAGCAGGATAAAGGCGCCGAGGGCGTAGGGGGCGAAGGCCATCAACCCAGCTCCCCGGCGAAGCGCCGGCTCATCTGCCGGTAGTAGAGGGCCGGGGCGACGCGCCAGAGCAGGCTGGCCAGCCAGCTGCCGCGATCCGGAAACAGGCGCTCGCGGCGCCGTTCCAGGGCCTCGAGGATTTCCCCGGCCATCCAGTCGGCGCCGCGAATGCGGCCTACGGTCGAGCGCGCATGGCCGGCCGGCTGGCCGTCGCCGCCCAGGGCGTTGCGCTCGATGGGGGTGTCGAGAAAGCTCGGGTAGACCATCAGCAGGCCGATGCCGTCGCGGCCGATCTCCGCACGCAGCACCTCGAAGGCCTGGCCCAGGGCGCTTTTCGCCGCGCAGTAGCCGGCGCGGCCGAGCACCGGCATCCAACCGGCCATGGAGCCGATGGCGACGACCTGGCCGCGGCTCTGGCGCAGCAGCGGCAGGGCGGCGAGGGTCAGCTCCAGCGGCGCATGGTAGTCCACCGCCATGACCTTGCGCAGCACCGCCGGGGCGGTGCGCACGGTGGGCGAGCGGTGGGTGATGCCGGCGTTGTTGAGCAGCACGTCGAGGCGGCCGAAGTGCGTGCGGCAAGTCGCCAGCAGCTGCTGGTGCAGCGCCGGATCGGTGATGTCGCCGGCCACGCCGAGCACGCGCGCTTGGCCCAGTTCTCCGACGCGCGCGGCCAGGCC
>NZ_AVOF01000353.1:0-3199 GCF_000465935.2 Pseudomonas sp. EGD-AK9 | reverse complement strand
GCGGCATGTGCTGGCCGCTCAGGGCCGCGGCCGAATGCTCCAGCAGCTGCTGCGCCTCGGGGTTGCTGCGCAGCACCCGGCCCTGCGGGTCGAGCACCAGCACCGCGCTGCCGGCGTTGTCCAGCATGGCCTGGTGCATGGCGCTCTGCTCGGCCTGGCGGCGCGCCTGCAGGCGCAGCTCGAACAGCTCGCCGGTGAGTCGCGCCAGGTGCTGCAGCTGCTGGCGCTGGTGCGCATCGAGGTGGCGCGGCTGGCGGTCGATCACGCACAGGGTGCCGAGGGCCAGGCCGTGGCGGTCGTGCAGCGGCATGCCGGCGTAGAAGCGGATATGCGGCGCGGCGGTGACCAGCGGATTGTCGCGAAAGCGCGCATCCTCCAGGGCGTTGTCCACTTCCAGCGGCGCGTCGGCGGCCACGGCGTGGGCGCAGAAGGCCAGTTCGCGCGCGGTCTGCTCGGTGTCCAGGCCGACCCGGCTCTTGAACCACTGGCGCTCGGCGTCGATCAGCGAGATCAGCGCGATGGGGGTGGCGCAGATCTGCGCGGCCAGCGCGGTGATGTGGTCGAACAGCGTCTCGGCCGGGGTGTCGAGCAGCTCCAGGGCCTGCAGCGCGGCCAGCCGCTGCTGCTCGTTGTGGGGGATCGGCGCTTGGCTCATGTCTCGCTCCCGGTGATGGGCAGTTCGAACCAGAAACAGGCGCCCCGGCCTTCGCGCGAGTCGAAGCCGATATGCCCGCCCATGCGTTCGACGATTTCCTTGCAGATTGCCAGGCCCAGGCCGGTGCCGCCCATTTGCCGGGTGTCGCCGGCGTCGGCCTGGGAGAACTTGCTGAAGATGCGCGGCTTGAAGGCGTCGGGGATGCCCGGGCCGTGGTCGGTGACGGCGACCCGCAGCACCTCGGCGCAGCGCTGCAGGCGCACCTCGACCTGGCCGCCCGGCGGCGAGAACTTCGCCGCGTTGGACAGCAGGTTGGCCATCACCTGGGCCAGGCGCTGGCCGTCGACGCGTACCGCCGCGTCGCCTTCGACCTGCAGCCGCAGGCGTACCCGGTGCTGGTCGGCGTAGGGCTGGTTGTGCAGCAGCGCCTGCTCCAGCAGCGGCTGCAGCGGTTGCGCCTGCAGCTCGAAGTGCATCTTGCCGGCCACCAGCTTGTCCATGTCGAGCAGGTCGTTGATCAGCTCGTTGAGGCGCTGGCTGTTGCTCTGCGCGATGGCCAGCATCTGCTGCATGGTGTCCGGCACCGCGCCGAGGGCGCCGCCGTTGATCAGGCCGAGCGAGCCGGCGATGGCGGTCAGCGGGGTGCGCAGTTCGTGACTGACGGTGGAGACGAATTCGTTCTTCATCTGCTCGATGCGCTTGCGCTCGGCGATGTCGCGGATCACCGCGATGAAGCGGCGCTGGCCCTGGTGGCTGATCTGCGACACCGCCAGCTCCATGGCGAAGCGCTCGCCGCTGCGCCGCAGGCCCTCCAGCTCGCGGCTCTGGCCGACCACCCAGGCCTCGCCGGTACGCAGGTAGCGCTGGATGTAGCCGTCGTGGGCGCTGCGGTAGGGCTCGGGCATCAGCAGGCTGACGTTACACCCGGCCACCTCGGCGTGGCGGTAGCCGAAGATGTGCTCGGCGGCGTGATTGAAGGTCTCGATGCGGCCCGCCTCGTCGATGGTGACGATGGCGTCGATGACGTTGTCGAGCAGGGTGCGCAGGTAGTGCTCGCGCTCGCGTACCGCGCGTTCGGCGGCGACGCGGTCGCTGAAGTCCTGGATCTGCGCGACGAAGTGCACCGGCCGGCCCTCGCCGTCGCGCACCAGCGACACGCTGAGCAGCACCCAGAGCACCTGACCCTGCTTGTCCAGGTAGCGCTTCTCCATCTGGTAGGCATTGATCCGTCCGGCCAGCAGGTCTTGGGCGTTCTCCAGGTCGGCCTCGAGGTCCTCGGGATGGGTCACGGACTGGTAGGAGGTGGCCAGCAGTTCCTCGCGCGGGTAGCCGAGCATCTGGCACAGCGCGTCATTGACCTCCAGCCAGCGGCCGTCCGGGGCGACCAGGGCCATGCCCTGCGGCGCGGTGGTGAAGGCATTGCGAAAGCGCTGCTGGCTCAGGCGCAGCTCGTCCTCGATGGCCTGGCGCTCGCTGATGTCCCAGAGGAAGCCGTCGACCCACAGCAGCCGGCCCTGGCTGTCGTACTCGCCGCGGCCCTTCTCGCGCACCCAGACGTTGTGGCCGTCGGCGTGGCGCAGGCGGTAGGTCAGTTCGAAGATTTCCTGGCGCTCGATGGCCTCGCCAGCGCGGTAGGTGATGGCCAGGTCGTCGGGGTGGACGATGCTGGAGAAGCTGCGCACGCGGTTGTCGATGAAGTCGCTGGGCGGGTAGCCGCTGAGGCTGAGGATCTCCTCGCTGACGTAGCGCATGCTCCAGTCGGCGTCGTTGGCGCAGCGGTAGACCACCCCGGGCAGGTTGGCGACCAGGCCGCGGAAGCGGCTCTCGCTCTTCTGCAGCGCGCGGGTGGCCTGCTGCAGTTCGCCGATGTCGCTGGCGATGCCGAGGAAGCCGGTGATCCGGCCGCTGCCGTCGAACATGGCGCTGACGGTCAGGTTGACCGGGCGCAGGCTGCCGTCCTGGCAGCGGTAGGTCCATTGGCGGGTTTCCGGCTCGCCGCCGCGGGCGTTGTGCACGAACACCTCGAAACCTTCGACGGGGCGGCCGGCCTGCGCGCTCAGTTCGGCGGCGCGCGCCTGAATTTCTTCCTCGAGGTGAATAAGCGCAGGCGTGTGCTTGCCGATCATCTGCGCGGCGCTATAGCCGAGCAGGCGTTCGGCGCCGGAATTGAACAGGTTGATGCGGCCCTGCGGATCGGTGGCGATGATCGACACCCCGGTGGCCGAATCGAGCAGCGCCTGCAGGTAGGCGCGCGCCTCGCGCACCGCCGCCTGCTGGCGCTGCATCAGGCGCTGGGTGCTGCGCTTGGTGGTGCGCAGCAGCACCAGCAGCAGGGCCTCGGCGCCGCACCAGGCGAGCAGCCACTTGACCACCAGCCAGCGCTTGTCGCTGCGGTGCAGGTCGAACTGCTCGCTGACGTCGCGCCACACCAGGGCCACGGCCTGCGGCGCGGCGGTCGGGTCGTGCCGCTGGCGGTAGCTGGTCAGGACTATCTGGTTGAGCAGGTAGTGGCGTTCGCCGTCGGCCAGCAGGCGCACCGCATCG
>NZ_AVOF01000352.1:0-20310 GCF_000465935.2 Pseudomonas sp. EGD-AK9 | reverse complement strand
GGCGTCGGCCAGCGGGTGACCGACGAAGCGCACCGGCACCTGATGAGCGTCGTAGAACTGCGCCTCGAAGGGGAACAGCGTCAGCATCAGGTCGCAGGCGTCGCGAATCTTCAGCACGCGTTTCTGCCGCCAGGCCCAGACCGAGGGGCTGACGTAGTGCACGGTCTTGATCCCGGCGCGGCGCAGCTTGAGCTCCAGGCCCAGGTTGAAATCCGGCGCATCGATGCCGATGAACACATCCGGCTTGGCGGCGATCAGCTCGCGCGCCAGCTGACGACGGCGGCCGAGCAGCTCGAACAGGCGGCCGAGCACCTCGACCAGGCCCATCACCGCCAGGCGTTCCATGGGGAAGGAGGATTGCAGCCCCTCGGCCTCCATCCGCGCGCCGCCGACGCCGATGAACTCGGCATCCGGGTGCCTGGCCTTGAGCGCCTGCATCAGCCCGGCGCCGAGGATGTCGCCGGACGCCTCGCCGGCGACCAGCGCTATACGCAACGGCCTGCTCATCAGCGGGTGATGCCGCGGGTGGACGCCTGGATGGAGTCGCGAAATACCGCGACTTCCGGGAACTGCGCAGACAGCTCGGCCAACTCGACCAGCGCCTGCTCGACGGTCATGCCCTGGCGATAAACCAGTTTGTAGGCCTTGCGCAGGGCGGCGATGGCATCACTGGAGAAGCCGCGGCGGCGCATGCCCTCGAAGTTCATGCTGCGCGCCTCGGCCGGGTTGCCGAACACGGTGACGTAGGCCGGCACATCCTTGCCGATGGCGGTGCCCATGCCGGAGAAGCTGTGCGCGCCGATGCGGCAGAACTGATGCACCAGGGTGTAACCGGAGAGGATCGCCCAGTCGTCGACCCAGACATGCCCGGCCAGCGCAGTGTTGTTGACCAGGATGCAGTGGTTGCCGATCACGCTGTCGTGGCCGATATGGGCGTAGGCCATGATCAGGTTGTGATCGCCCAGGGTGGTCTCGCCGCGATCCTGCACGGTGCCGCGGTGAATGGTGACGCCCTCGCGAATGACGTTGTGGTCGCCGATCACCAGGCGGGTCGGTTCGCCCTTGTACTTCAGATCGGGCGTGTCCTCGCCTACCGAGGAAAACTGGTAGATGCGATTGTGCTTGCCGATCACGGTCGGCCCCTTGAGGATCACATGGGGGCCGATCACCGAACCCTCGCCGATTTCCACATCGGGTCCAATGATCGACCAGGGGCCGACCTGAACGCCATCCGCCAGCTTCGCCGACGGATCGATAATGGCGCGAGGGTCAATCAAACTCATAGTTTACGTTCCGCACAGATGATTTCGGCCGAGCAGACTTCCTTGCCATCGACGCTGGCGCGGCACTCGAACTTCCAGATGCTGCGGCGATCGCTCAGGTACTTGGCTTCCAGCACCAGCTGGTCGCCCGGCAGCACCGGCGAGCGGAAACGCAGTTTGTCCGAGCCGACGAAATAGTAGAGGGTGCCATCGGCCGGCTTCACGCCCATCATCTTGAAGCCGAGGATACCGGCGGCCTGGGCCATCGCCTCGATGATCAGCACGCCCGGCATGATCGGGTGTTCGGGGAAGTGACCGTTGAAGAACGGCTCGTTGATGCTGACATTCTTATAGGCGCGAATGCACTTGCCCTCGACGTCCAGGTCCACCACACGATCCACCAGAAGGAAGGGATAGCGGTGCGGCAAGTATTCACGAATTTCGTTGATGTCCATCATGTCCGGATAAGCCTGTAAGAAAAAAGAGGAGCGCGGCCTGGCCGGCTCAGGCATCAGATGAGGCGTTCGCGCTCGGGGTCACGGCAGCCAGCTGTTTTTCCAGCTCGCGCAGGCGCTTGGCCATGTCGTCCAGCTGACGAATGCGCGCAGCGCTCTTCTTCCATTCCGCTGCCGGCTGCATCGCGGTGCCTGAAGAATAGGCGCCCGGCTCGGTAATGGAACGGGTGACCATGGTCATGCCGGTGACGAACACGTTGTCGCACACCTCGATATGGCCAACCATGCCGACGCCGCCGGCGATCATGCAGTTGCGGCCGATCTTGGTGCTGCCGGAAATCCCCACGCAGCCGGCCATGGCGGTGTTGTCGCCGATCTGCACGTTGTGCGCGATCATGATCTGGTTATCCAGCTTGACCCCGTTGCCGATCAGGGTGTCGGACAGCGCGCCGCGGTCGACCGTGGTGTTGGCGCCGATCTCGACGTCGTCGCCGATGCTCACCCCGCCGATCTGCGCGATCTTCTGCCACACGCCCTTCTCGTTGGCGAAACCGAAGCCCTCGCCACCGATCACCGCGCCGGACTGGATCACCACGCGCTTGCCGATGCGCACGTCGTGGTACAGGGTCACCCGCGGCGCCAGCCAGCCGCCCTCGCCGATCACCGAACGGGCGCCAACGACGCAGTGCGCGCCGATGCTGACACCGGCGCCAATCTGCGCGCCGGCCTCGATCACCGCATAGGCGCCGACGCTGGCAGTCGGATCGACCTGAGCATCCGCCGCCACCACGGCAGTCGCATGTACGCCGGCCACGGCCTGCGGCTTGCGGTCGAACAGGTGCGAGAGCTGGGCATAGGCCAGATAGGGGTTGGCGACGATCAGCGCATCGCCGGCGTAGCCCTCGGCATCGGCGGCGGTGAGCAGCAGCGCGCCGGCGCGGGTCTGCGCCAGGTACTTGCGGTACTGGGCATTGGCCAGGAAGCTCAACTGCTCGGGCCCGGCCTCCTGCAAGGTGGCCAGGCCCGCGATGAGCTTGCCTTCGGCGCCGCGCAGGGTGGCGCCGAGGCGCTCGGCCAGCTGGCCGAGAGTAAAGACTACTGCCGTCATGATCAGCGCAGCTGGTTCATGCGCTCGATGACCTGGCGAGTGATGTCGAACTGAGGTTTGACATCGATCACCGCGCCACGCTCGAGCACCAGGTCGAAGTTACCCTTCTTGATCACCTCTTCCACCGCCTTGTCCAGGTTCGGCTTGAGCTTGGCCAGCATCTCGCGGTCGGCGATGGCCTTGGCTTCGTTCAGCTCCTTGGACTGGAACTGGAAGTCGCGGGCCTTCTGCTTGAATTCGAGCTCGAGACGCTCGCGCTCGGCCTGCTGCATCTTCTCGCCTTCCTTGACCATGCGGTCCTGGATGCGCTTGGCGTCGCTTTCCAGGGTCTTGAGCTTGTTCAGCTGCGGACCGAACTTCTTCTCGGCATCGACCGCGTAGCGCTTGGCCGCGTCGGACTCGAGCAGGGCCATCTGATAGTTCAGCACGGCCACCTTCATCTCGGCGAACGCCGGAGTGGCGATCAGGGCGGCGGTGAACAGAACCAGTTGAGTCAACTTACGCACAATGCACTCCTGCAACAAAACTGTTGGCTTTCGGTGAATAGGTTTAGAAGGTCTGGCCCAGGGAGAACTGGAACACCTGGGTATCGGCATCATCGGGCTTCATCACCGGCATGGCCAGGCTGAAGCTCAGGGGGCCCAGCGCGGTGATCCAGGTCAGGCCGACGCCCACGGAGCTGGCCATATTGCCGAAGTCGATATCGCAGGTGTCGCTCAAGCGCTTCTGGCTGGACGTGCAGTTGGTGTCGAAGACGTTGCCCACGTCCCAGAACAGTGCGGTGCGCAGCGAGCGCTGGTCCTTGACGAAAGGCATGGGGAACAGCAGTTCGACGCCGCCCTGCACCAGCACGTTGCCGCCGAACGGCAGCGGATCGTCGTCCGGATCGGCAAGCGTGCCTGTGTTGCCCGTAACGGCCTCGCCACGACTCGGCGTGCTGCGTGGGCCCAGGCTGCTGTCCTCGAAGCCGCGCACCGAGTTGAAGCCGCCGGCGTAGTAGTGCTCGTAGAATGGCAGCTCGGCGGTGGAGCCGTAGCTGTCGCCATAGCCCAGCTGGGTATGGAAGCGCATGGTGTAGTTGTCGGACAGCGGGGTAAAGATCTGGCCGCGGTAGTCGAGCTTGTAGAACGACAGGTCGCTGCCCGGCAGGGTGGTTTCCAGCACCAGGCTCTGCGAATGGCCACGGTTGGCCAGCACGCCGCGGTTCAGGGTCGATTCGGACCAGCCGATGGAACCCTTGAAGTTCAGATAACGATCGCCTTCCTGCTCGATGAAGTCGAAGATCTCGTCGACGGTATAGAGGCCGGTGTCGATGCTGTCCTGCTGCACGGTCAGGCCGTAGGTCAGGCGCGAGGTCTCGCTGATCGGATAGCCGATGCTGAGGCCGGCGCCGAGGCTGTCGACCGAGTAGCTGGAGACGTCGACGTCGAGTTCGTCGTAGTCGGTGGTGCGGTAGAAGGCGTTGTAGCCCAGGCTGACGCCGTCCACCGTCCAGTAGGGGTCGACGAAGCCGAAGCTATAGCGGGTCTGGTATTCGCTGCGGGTCAGGCCGACGCTGACCTTGTTGCCGGTACCGAGGAAGTTGTTCTGGCTGATCGAGCCACCGAGGATCAGACCGGCGTTCTGGGCGAAGCCGACGCTGGCGGTGATGGAACCGGACGGCTGCTCCTCGACGCTGTAGTTGACGTCGATCTGGTCGTCGGTACCCGGCACCTGCGGGGTCTCGACGTTGACTTCCTTGAAGAAGCCCAGGCGCTCGAGACGGGTCTTGGACTGGTCGATCAGGTAGGTCGAGGCCCAGCCGCCCTCCATCTGGCGCATTTCACGGCGCAGCACCTCGTCCTCGGACTTGGTGTTGCCGCGGAAGTTGATGCGGTTGACGTAGGCGCGCTTGCCCGGGTCGACGAAGAAGGTGATCGAGACGGTGTTGTCCTCGTCGTGCGCTTCCGGCACGCCGTTGACGTTGGCGAAGGTGTAGCCCTCGTTGCCCAGGCGGCGGGTGATCAGCTCGCTGGTGGTGGTCATCACCTTGCGCGAGAAGACCTGCCCTTCCTTGACCAGCAGCAGCGCGCGCACGTCCTCTTCCGGCACCTTGAGGTCGCCCGACAGCTTCACTTCGCGCACGCTGTACTTCTCGCCCTCGTCGACGTTGACGGTGATGTAGACGTGCTTCTTGTCCGGGGTGATGGACACCTGGGTGGAGCTGATGTCCATGTTGATGTAGCCGCGGTCCAGGTAGTAGGAGCGCAGGCGTTCGAGGTCGCCGGACAGCTTCTCGCGGGCATACTTGTCGTCGTTCTTGAAGAACGACAGCCAGTTGGTGGTCTTCAGTTCGAACAGGTCGACCAGGTCCTCATCGGAGAACACGGTGTTGCCGACCACGTTGATGTGCTGGATGGCGGCGACCGTGCCTTCGTTGATGGTGATCTTCAGCGCCACGCGGTTACGCGGCTGGGGAATCACTTCGGCTTCGATCTCGGCCGAGTAGCGGCCCTGGGCCACGTACTGGCGCTGCAGCTCGTTGCGCACGCCTTCGAGGGTGGCGCGCTGGAAGATTTCGCCCTCGGCCAAACCCGACTGGTTCAGGCCCTTGAGCAGGTCTTCGGTGGTGATGGCCTTGTTGCCCTCGATCTCGATGCCGGAGATGGAGGGGCGCTCGACCACGGTGATGACCAGCACGTCGCCATCGCGACCGAGCTGGATGTCCTGGAAGAAACCAGTCTTGAACAGGGAGCGGGTGGCATCGACTAGCTGGCGGTCATCGACCTGTTCGCCGACGTTCAGCGGCAGTGCGCCGAACACGCTGCCGGCGGAAACCCGCTGCAGGCCATTGACGCGTATATCGGAGATGGTGAAGGACTCGGCGTGAACTTCGGCGATCATCAATGCGGACAGTACCGCAGGTAGCAGCAGACGTTTCATGAAGTCCTTTCTTATTCCAACTGACGATAAAAATCTGTCACCCAAGGCGACACTTTTTTGCAAGTACCGAGAGCGTATTTCAACGATGCTTACAGACGGCTCAGGTCGTTGACCAAGGCCAGCAGCATCACGCCGATGACCAGACTGATGCCGATCTGCATCCCCCACCCCTGAACCCGCTCGGACAAGGGACGACCACGCACCCACTCGACCAGGTAAAACAGCAGATGCCCACCGTCCAGCACGGGGATGGGTAGCAGATTGAGAACCCCCAGGCTAATGCTCAGATATGCAAGGAATTTCAGGAAATCCCCGAGCCCTGACTCAGCCGAAGCGCCCGCCACTTTAGCAATGGTTATCGGCCCGCTCAAGTTTTTTACCGAGAGCTCCCCGAACAGCATTTTCTTCAGCGAATCGAGGGTCAACAGGCTCATCGCCCAGGTCTGCCGCAGCCCTTCGACCACCCCTTCGAGCGGCCCGTAACGCACTTCGCGGAGCATCTCCGGCGGCCATTCGACGCCCGCCACACCGGCACCCAGATAACCGCTGCGCGCCTCGCCCTCGCCGCGCGCGGCCAGGGTCAGCTCGACATCCAGGGGCTGCCCGGCACGCTCGATGCGCAGCCTAACCGTCTCGCCCGGCAGGGCGCGCACGCGGTCGACCAGTTGCTGCCAATCGGCCAAGGGCTGCTCGTCGAGCGCCAGCAGACGGTCGCCAGGCTGCAACCCGGCCGCCTGCGCCGGCCCCTTGGGATCGAGCTCGGCGAGCACCGGCTCCAGCGCCGGGCGCCAGGGGCGAATGCCCAGCGAGCCGATCGGGTCCGGCTCGTCGACACCGCGCAGCCAGTTGTCCAGCTGCAGCTGCTTGGGCGACTCGGCGGTGGAACCGGGCTCGAGCACGCGCAGGTCGAGACTGCCGCTTTCGCCCAGACGGCGCACCAGCTGCAGATTGACCGCCGCCCAGCCGCTGGTGGGCTCGCCGTCGACCGCGACGATTTCCTGGCCGACCTGCAGACCGGCCGCCGCCGCCAGGCTGCCCTCCTGCACCGCGCCGATCACCGGACGCACCTGCTGGCTGCCGAGCATGGCGACGAACCAGAAGAACAGCAGCGCCAGGAGGAAGTTGGCCAACGGACCGGCCGCGACTATGGCGATGCGCTGGCGCACGCTCTTGCGATTGAAGGATTGTTCGAGCAGCGCCGGCGGCACGTCGCCCTCGCGCTCGTCGAGCATCTTGACGTAGCCGCCCAGGGGGATGGCGGCGATGACGAACTCGGTGCCTTGGCGGTCGTGCCAGCGCAGCAGCGGCGTGCCGAAGCCCACGGAGAAGCGCAGCACCTTGACCCCGCAACGCCGCGCCACCCAGAAGTGCCCGTACTCGTGAAAAGTCACCAGCACACCCAGGGCGATCAGGGTGCCGACCAACATATATAACCCACTCATCTATCTCTCCGGCTCTAAAGAGCCTGCTCAAAGCCAGCTGCGCGTCGGGCCTGCTGCGTTAAAAACAGGCTCAGAATGCTCATTTACAGCTCGTAAACTCCGCTTCTTCGCCTGTTTTTGCCTTGCATGCCTCTAGCTCGCAGGCCTTGAACAGGCTCTATCAACGACCGGCGAGCCACTCGGCCGCCAGCGCGCGCGCGCGCCGATCGACCTCGAACACCGCATCGAGCGCTTCGACCGCCTGCACCGACTGCGCGTTCAACACCGCTTCAATCATACGCGCGATATCGCTGAAGCGAATGCGTCGCTGCAGGAACGCCTCGACCGCTACTTCGTTGAGCGCATTGAGCATGGCCGGCGCGCTGCCGCCGGCCTGCGCCGCCTCGCGGGCCAGGCGCAGGCAGGGGAACCGCTGCGCATCGGGGCGCTCGAAATCCAGGCGACCGACGGCGAACAGATCCAGCGGCGCCACTCCCGAGTCGATCCGCTCGGGCCAGGCCAAGGCATGGGCGATCGGCGTGCGCATGTCGGGGTTGCCCAGCTGGGCCAGCACCGAGCCGTCGACGTAATCGACCAGCGAATGGATCACGCTCTGCCGGTGGATCACCACCTCAACCTGCTCGGGCCGCGCATCGAACAGCCAGCAGGCCTCGATCAGCTCCAGGCCCTTGTTCATCATGCTCGCCGAGTCGACCGAGATCTTGCGCCCCATCGACCAGTTGGGATGGGCACAGGCCTGTTCCGGGGTGACGCGCTCCAGCTCGGCCAGCGGCGTTTCGCGAAACGGCCCGCCGGAGGCGGTGAGCAGGATGCGCCGCACGCCGACCGACTGCAGGCCGCGCGCATAGTCGCCGGGCAAGCACTGGAAGATGGCGTTGTGTTCGCTGTCGATGGGCAACAGGGTGGCGCCACTCTCGCGCACCGTCTGCATAAACAGGGCGCCGGACATCACCAGCGCCTCCTTGTTGGCCAGCAGCACCTTCTTGCCCGCGCGCACCGCGGCCAGGGTCGGCTTGAGCCCGGCGGCGCCGACGATGGCGGCCATCACGCAATCGACCTCGGCAGCGGCGGCCACGGCACACAAGCCCTCCTCGCCCACCAGCACCTCGGTCGCCAGGCCGGCGCCGCGCAGGCCGCTCTGCAGCTCGCGCGCGGCGCTAGTATCGGGCACCACCGCATAATCCGGGCGATGCTGCAGGCACAGGGCCTGCAGCTCGGCCAGGCGGGAAAAGCCGCTCAGGGCGAAGACTTGGTAACGCTCGGGATGGCGGGCGATCACGTCCAGGGTGCTGAGACCGATGGAGCCGGTCGCGCCCAGCACGGTGATCCGCTGCGGCGCACTCACAGCGAACCCCAACCCGCCAGCCAGAGCAGCGCGGCGAACAGCGGAATGGCTGCGGTCAGACTGTCGATGCGATCCAGCACGCCGCCGTGACCGGGCAACAGGTTGCTGCTGTCCTTGATCCCGGACTGACGCTTGAACATGCTCTCGGTCAGGTCGCCGACCACCGAGAGCAGCACCACCAGCGCCGCACCGGCCAACGCCAGCAGCAGGCCGCCAGCGCTCCAGCCCTGTTGCAGGCCTACCGCCAGGGTGATCAGCAGGCTGGCGGCGAGGCCGCCGTACAGCCCTTCCCAGCTCTTGCCGGGGCTGACGCTGGGCGCCAGCTTGCGCTTGCCGAAGGTCTTGCCGGCGAAATAGGCGCCGATATCCGCGCCCCACACCAGCACCATCACCGCGATGATCAGGCCATTGGCCTGCGGCCACTGCTTGAGCAGCACCAGGCCCTGCCAGGCGGGTAGCAGAATCAGCAAGCCGATAAGCAGCTTGCCGGGCAAACCGCCCCAGTAACGGCTGCTGGCGGGGTAGCCCAGCACCAGCAGAGTGGCCAGCACCCACCAGAGCAGGGCCGCGGCCAGCAGCCAGGGCGCCAGCGCCGGAGTCAGGTACAGGCCGTAAAGCAGCGCCGCGACCAGTGCGGCATAGGCGATGCGCAAAGGCTGCGTGGCGAACCCGGCCAGACGCGCCCACTCCCAGCCGCCGAGCACGACCACCGCACCGATAAACAGCGCGAATGCCGCCCCGTCGAGCAGGAAAAACCCGCCCAGGGCGATGGGCAGCAGCACCAACGCGGTGATGATTCGCTGTTTCAACATTAAGAACGCGCCTCGGCTTCCACCTGCTCGCTGGTCTTGCCGAAGCGACGCTGGCGGGTAGCGAAATCAGCCAGCGCCTTGCGCATGGCCTCGTGCTTGAAATCCGGCCAGTACAGGTCGGAGAAGTACAGTTCGCTGTAAGCCAACTGCCAGAGCAGGAAGTTGCTGATGCGGTGCTCGCCGCCGGTGCGGATGCACAGGTCCGGCAGCGGCAGGTCGCCGGTGGCCAGGCAGGTCTGGAGCAGCCCGGGAGTGATGTCCTCCGGCTGCAGGTGACCGGCCTGTACCTCGCGCGCCAGGCGCTGGGCAGCCTGGGCGATGTCCCACTGGCCGCCATAGTTGGCGGCGATCTGCAGGGTGAAGCGGCGGTTGCCGGCGGTCAGCGCCTCGGCCTCGCGCATGGCGGCCTGCAGCTCGGGATGAAAGCGCGAACGATCGCCGATGATGCGCAGGCCGATGTCGTTGTCCAGCAGCTTCTTCGCCTCGCGGCGCAGCGCACCGAGGAACAGCTCCATCAGCGCGCCGACCTCCTCGGCCGGGCGCTGCCAGTTCTCGCTGGAGAAGGCGAACAGGGTCAGCACCTCGACCCCGGCCTCAGCACACACCTCGATCACCGCGCGCACCGCGTCGACCCCGGCCTTGTGCCCGGCCACCCCCGGCAACAGGCGCTTCTTGGCCCAACGGTTGTTGCCATCCATGATGATGGCGACGTGCCGCGGCACCGCGCCCAGCTTGCTCTTGTCCATGTGGGTGTCCTGACCGTCAGACGGCCATCAAGTCCGCTTCCTTGGCCTCCAGGGCCTTGTCCACGTCGCCTACGAACTTGTCGGTGAGCTTCTGCAACTCGTCGGCGGCACGACGCTCCTCGTCTTCGCTGATTTCCTTGGCCTTGGCCAGCTTCTTCAGCTCGGCCAGGGCATCGCGGCGCACATTGCGCACGGCGACCTTGGCGTCTTCGGCGACGCCGCGGGCCTGCTTGGTGTAACCCTTGCGGGTCTCCTCGGTCAGCGCGGGCATCGGCACACGGATGGTGGTGCCGGCGCTGCTCGGGTTCAGGCCCAGGTCGGAAGTCAGGATGGCCTTCTCGATGGCGGCGCCGAGGCTCTTGTCGTGCGCGACGATCTTCAGGGTACGGGCGTCCTCGACGGTGATCGCGGCCACCTGGTTCAGCGGCATGTCGCTGCCCCAGGCCGGCACCTTGATGCTGTCCAGGATGCTCGGGTGAGCACGGCCGGTACGGATGGAGGCCAGATTGCGATCCAGCGCCTCCAGGGACTTACCCATGCGTTCCTGGGCGTCTTTCTTGATGTCGTTGATCATTGTGCATCCTCCTCGATCAGGGTTCCTTCGGCGCCGCCGACCACTACGTTGAGCAGGGCGCCCGGCTTGTTCATGTTGAAGACCCGCAGCGGCATCTTGTGGTCGCGGCACAGACAGATGGCGGTCAGGTCCATCACGCCCAGCTTGCGATCAAGCACCTCGTCATAGGTCAGACGCTCGAACTTCTCGGCATGCGGGTCCTTGAACGGGTCGGCAGTGTACACGCCATCGACCTTGGTCGCTTTCAGTACCACGTCGGCATCGATCTCGATGGCGCGCAGACAGGCGGCGGAATCGGTGGTGAAGAACGGGTTGCCGGTGCCGGCGGCGAAGATCACCACCTCGCCGGTCTTCAGGTGGCGCATGGCCTTGCGCCGATCATAATGATCGGTGACGCCGACCATGGAGATCGCCGACATGACGATGGCGGGGATGTTCGAGCGCTCCAGGGCGTCGCGCATGGCCAGGGCGTTCATCACCGTGGCCAGCATGCCCATGTGGTCGCCGGTGACCCGATCCATCCCGGCGGCCGACAGGGCGGCGCCGCGGAACAGGTTGCCGCCGCCGATCACCAGGCCGACCTGCACGCCGATCCCCACCAGCTGCCCCACTTCCAGGGCCATGCGGTCGAGCACCTTGGGGTCGATGCCGAAATCTTCCGAGCCCATCAGGGCCTCGCCGCTGAGTTTGAGCAGAATGCGTTTGTAGCGAGGTTGGCGACCACTCGTCTGCTGAGCCATTGCAAGTCTCTCCTGCGGCGATATGAATGCTGTGGCGATGCCTGAGCATCGCAATTATCCGGCACTTCGACAGCGCCGACGACCGTTGGTTGAAACGGCCGCTGTTGCATTTGTCACCCCCCATTCGGCAAAGAGGCTGCACGCGCAAGCGGGCAGCCTCTCTCTGGGGCAACTGGTCGAACCGCCGATTACTGCTTGCTGGCAGCAACCTGGGCAGCGACTTCGGCAGCGAAGTCGGTCTCGGCCTTCTCGATGCCTTCGCCCACTTCGTAACGCACGAAGGAAACGACTTCGGCACCGGCCTTCTTCACCAGGTCACCGACCTTGACTTCCGGATCCATGATGAAGGCTTGCTCGACCAGGCTGGCCTCGGCGAGGAACTTGGCGATACGGCCTTTGACCATGTTCTCGACGATGTTTTCCGGCTTGCCGGCGATCTTCTCGGCGTTCAGCTGCAGGAAGATTTCCTTTTCCTTGGCCACCAGTTCGTCGGACACCTGGTCCGGGGTGACCACGGCCGGGTTGCTCGCCGCGACGTGCATGGCGACGTGCTTGGCCAGCTCGTCGTTGCCGCCCTTGAGGACGACCAGCACGCCGATGCGGTGACCGTGCAGGTAGGCACCGACGGTTTCGCCGGAAACGGCGGTCAGACGACGGATGTTGACGTTCTCGCCGCACTTGGCCACCAGGGCCTCACGAGCGGACTCGCGGGAAGCGATCAGCGGAGCGGCTTCGGTCAGGTTCTTCTCGAAGGCTTCGTCGATGCTTTCCTTGACGAAAGCCTTGAAGTCGTCCTGCAGAGCCAGGAAGTCGGTCTGCGAGTTGACTTCGATGATCAGGCCACGGCCGCCTTCGACGCGCACGGCGATGGAGCCTTCGGCGGCGATGTTGCCGGCCTTCTTGGCAGCCTTGATGGCACCGGAAGCGCGCATGTCGTCAATGGCCTTCTCGATGTCGCCACCGGCGGCAACCAGGGCCTTTTTGCATTCCATCATGCCTTGGCCGGTACGCTCGCGCAGTTCTTTAACCAGGGCTGCAGTAACTTCTGCCATCTTGAAAATCCTCTCGGTAGGTCTTCAACCATTCGCCCGATGAGTGGGCGATCAAATCTGTGAGTGGCAAAAAGGGGGCCTAGCCCCCTTCTTGCACAGCGCATAACGCTAACTGCTTGGCGTTACCGCTTAGCCTTCGGCGGCTTCGGCAGCCGGGGCTTCTTCGACGAACTCGTCGGTGCCGCCGCCAGCGTTGCTGCGACCACGGATCACGGCGTCGGCCATGGCACCCATGTACAGCTGGATGGCGCGGATGGCGTCGTCGTTACCCGGGATGATGTAGTCAACGCCTTCCGGGCTGCTGTTGGTATCGACGATGCCGATGACCGGGATGCCCAGCTTGTTGGCTTCGGTAATGGCGATGCGCTCGTGGTCGACGTCGATCACGAACAGCGCGTCCGGCAGGCCGCCCATGTCCTTGATACCGCCCAGGCTGCGATCCAGTTTCTCCAGATCGCGGGTGCGCATCAGGGCTTCTTTCTTGGTCAGCTTGGCGAAGGTGCCGTCCTGGGACTGGGTTTCCAGCTCGCGCAGGCGCTTGATCGAAGCACGGATGGTCTTGTAGTTGGTCAGCATGCCGCCCAACCAGCGGTGATCGACGAAGGGCGAACCGCAACGAGCGGCTTCTTCGCGAACGATCTTGCCAGCGGAACGCTTGGTGCCGACGAACAGGATCTTGTTCTTGCCAGCGGCCAGCTTCTCAACGAACGACAGGGCGTCGTTGAACATCGGCAGGGTTTTTTCGAGGTTGATGATGTGAATCTTGTTACGCGCACCGAAAATGTACTTGCCCATTTTCGGGTTCCAGTAACGGGTCTGGTGGCCGAAGTGCACACCGGCCTTCAGCATATCGCGCATATTGACTTGGGACATGATAGTTCCTTGATAAGTCGGGTTAGGCCTCCACGTATCCCAGCTTCCAACCCTTGCGGGCACCCAGGAAACCGTGTCGATACGTGTGTGGGTTTAGGCTTTCGGGCATGCCGCCCGTAAAGCGGCGCGTTTTATACCACAGAAAGCAGCCGCAAGCTACCAGCCTCAGGCAGCAAATGACGCCAGGCGCCCCTCCGCCGCCCACTTGCAGCGGCCTTTGGGGCTTGCGCCTCCTAGCTGCTAAGATACTCCCCTTTTCCGTTCGCGCCCGAGAGCTTCATATGACCGTCACCATCAAATCCCCCGACGAAATCGAGAAAATGCGCGTGGCCGGCCGCCTGGCCGCCGAGGTGCTGGAGATGATCGGCGAGTACGTCAAGCCCGGGGTCACCACCGACGAGCTGGATCGCATCTGCCACGACTATATAGTCAATGTGCAGCAGGCCATCCCCGCCCCGCTCAACTACAAGGGCTTCCCCAAGTCGATCTGCACTTCGATCAACCACGTGGTGTGCCACGGCATCCCCAACGACAAGCCGCTGAAAGATGGCGACGTGCTGAACATCGACGTCACCGTGATCAAGAACGGCTACCACGGCGACACCAGCAAGATGTTCATGGTCGGCAAGGTTGCCGAGTGGGCCGAGCGTCTGGCCAAGGTCACCCAGGAATGCATGTATAAAGGCATCGAACTGGTCAAGCCGGGCACCCGCCTGGGCGATATCGGCGAGGTGATCCAGAAGCACGCGGAGAAGAACGGTTTTTCCGTGGTGCGCGAGTACTGCGGCCACGGCATCGGCGCGGTGTTCCACGAGGAACCGCAGGTGCTGCACTACGGCCGCGCCGGCACCGGCATGGAGCTCAAGGAAGGCATGACCTTCACCATCGAACCGATGATCAACCAGGGCCGTCCGGAAACCCGCCTGCTCGGCGACGGCTGGACCGCCATCACCAAGGACCGCAAGCTGTCGGCGCAGTGGGAACACACCGTGCTGGTCACCGCCGGCGGCTACGAGATCCTCACCCTGCGCAGCGACGACACCCTGCCGCGCACCTCGGCCTGACAGCGCACCCTACGCACCTTTAGAGGAAGGCAATTGCATGCCGCAGATGGACCCCGAACTGTTTGACCGCGGTCAGTTCCAGGCCGAGCTGGCGCTCAAGTCCAGCCCCATCGCCGCGTTCAAGAAGGCCATCCGCCATGCCCGCGAGGTGCTCGACGCCCGCTTTCAGGGCGGCCGCGACATCCGCCGCCTGGTCGAGGACCGCGCCTGGTTCGTCGACCAGATCCTGCAGGAGGCCTGGAAGCGCTTCGCCTGGAGCGAGGACGCCGACATCGCCCTGCTCGCCGTCGGCGGCTACGGCCGCGGCGAACTGCACCCCTATTCCGACATCGACCTGCTGATCCTGCTCGACAGCAGCGATCACGAGATCTTCCGCGAGCCGATCGAGGGCTTTCTCACCCTGCTCTGGGACATCGGCCTGGAAGTCGGCCAGAGCGTGCGTTCGGTCGACGAGTGCGCCGAGGAGGCGCGCGCCGATCTGACGGTGATCACCAATCTGATGGAAAGCCGCACCATCGCCGGCCCCGAGCACCTGCGCCAGCGCATGCAGGCGGTGACCAGCAGCGAGCGGATGTGGCCGAGCAAGCACTTCTTCCTGGCCAAACGCGAGGAACGCAAGGCGCGCCACGCCAAGTACAACGACACCGAGTACAACCTCGAACCCAACGTCAAGGGCTCGCCGGGCGGCCTGCGCGACATCCAGACCGTGCTCTGGGTGGCGCGCCGCCAGTTCGACACGCTGAATCTGCACGCCATGGTCGGACAGGGCTTTCTGCTGGAGAGCGAGTACGCCCTGCTCTCCTCCAGCCAGGAGTTCCTGTGGAAGGTGCGCTACGCCCTGCACATGCTCGCTGGGCGCGCCGAAGACCGCCTGCTGTTCGATTACCAGGGGCGCATCGCCGCGCTGTTCGGCTACCAGGACGGCGACGGCAAGCGCAGCATCGAGCACTTCATGCAGAAGTACTACCGCGTGGTGATGGGCATCTCCGAGCTGTCGGACCTGATCAACCAGCACTTCGAGGAAGTCATCCTGCGCGCCGGCGAGAGCGGCCCGGCCACCCCGCTGAACAGCCGCTTCCAGGTGCGCGACGGCTATATCGAGGTGACCCACCCGAACGTCTTCAAGCGCACCCCCTTCGCCATCCTCGAAGTCTTCGTGCTGATGGCCCAGCACCCCGAGATCAAGGGCGTGCGCGCCGACAGCATCCGCCTGCTGCGCGACAGCCGCCACCTGATCGACGACGAGTTCCGCAAGGACA
The DNA here is from genome assembly GCF_000465935.2 of Pseudomonas sp. EGD-AK9. NCBI lineage: Bacteria > Pseudomonadati > Pseudomonadota > Gammaproteobacteria > Pseudomonadales > Pseudomonadaceae > Pseudomonas > Pseudomonas sp. EGD-AK9. The sequence continues at coordinate 4,656 of NZ_AVOF01000352.1, read as the reverse complement.
TCCGCAACACCAGCCTGTTCATCGAGCTGTTCAAGTGCCGCGAGGGCATCCACCGCAACCTGCGGCGGATGAACCGCTACGGCATCCTCGGCCGCTACCTGCCGGAGTTCGGCCACATAGTCGGGCAGATGCAGCACGACCTGTTCCACATCTATACGGTCGATGCGCACACCCTCAACCTGATCAAGCACCTGCGCAAGTTCCGCTGGCCGGAGCTGGCGGAGAAATTCCCGCTGGCCAGCAAGCTGATCGACAAGTTGCCCAAGCCCGAGCTGATCTACCTCGCCGGGCTCTACCACGACATCGGCAAGGGCCGCGGCGGCGACCACTCGGAACTCGGCGCGGTGGATGCCGAGGCCTTCGCCCGCCGCCACAACCTGCCGACCTGGGACAGCGCGCTGATCGTCTGGCTGGTGCAGCACCACCTGGTGATGTCCACCACCGCGCAGCGCAAGGACCTCTCCGACCCGCAGGTGATCCACGACTTCGCCCAGTTCGTCGGCGACCAGACCCACCTCGACTACCTCTACGTGCTGACCGTGGCCGATATCAACGCCACCAACCCCAGCCTGTGGAACTCCTGGCGCGCCAGCCTGCTGCGCCAGCTCTACACCGAGACCAAGCGCGCCCTGCGCCGCGGCCTGGAAAACCCGGTGGACCGCGAGGAACAGATTCGCCAGACGCAGAGCGCGGCGCTGGACACCCTGGTGCGCGGCGGTACCGACCCGGACGACGCCGAGCAGCTGTGGAGCCAGCTCGGCGACGACTACTTCCTGCGCCACACCGCTAGCGACGTGGCCTGGCACACCGAGGCCATCCTCCAGCACCCGGCCGACGCCGGCCCGCTGGTGCTGATCAAGGAAACCACCCAGCGCGAGTTCGAGGGCGGCACGCAGATCTTCATCTACGCGCCGGACCAGCACGATTTCTTCGCCGTGACCGTGGCGGCGATGAGCCAGCTCAACCTGAACATCCACGATGCGCGGATCATCACCTCGACCAGCCAGTTCACCCTCGACACCTACGTAGTGCTGGACGCCGATGGCGGCTCGATCGGCGACAATCCCGCACGCATCCAGCAGATACGCCAGGGCCTGATCGAGGCGCTGAAGAACCCGGACGACTACCCGACCATCATCCAGCGCCGCGTGCCGCGCCAGCTCAAGCACTTCGCCTTCGCCCCGCAGGTGACCATCCACAACGACGCGCAACGCCCGGTGACCGTGCTCGAGCTGACCGCGCCGGATCGCCCCGGCCTGCTGGCGCGCATCGGCCGGATCTTCCTCGAGTTCGACCTGTCGCTGCAGAACGCCAAGATCGCCACCCTCGGCGAGCGGGTCGAGGACGTGTTCTTCGTCACCGACGCCAATAACCAGCCGCTGTCCGATCCCGAGCTCTGCGCACGCCTGCAGGAAACCATCGTCCGCCGCCTGTCCGAGCCCAGCGTCCAGCCCACGCAATTTTCCATCTGATTTTCCGGAAGCCCCGATGAACCCAGCCCTCGACCAGCTCCAGCCCTACCCCTTCGAGAAACTGCGCGCCCTGCTCGGCGGCGTGCAGCCGGCCGCGGACAAGCGCGCCATCGCCCTGTCCATCGGCGAGCCCAAGCACGAGTCGCCGGACTTCGTCGCCCAGGCGCTGACCGCGAGCCTCGACAAGCTGGCGGTCTACCCCACCACCCTGGGCCTGGCCGAGCTGCGCCAGAGCATCGCCAGCTGGTGCGAGCGGCGCTTCGGCGTACCGGCCGGCTGGCTGGATGCGGCGCGCCACGTGCTGCCGGTCAACGGCACCCGCGAGGCGCTGTTCGCCTTCACCCAGGCCGTGGTCGACCGCAATGCCAAGGGCCTGGTGGTCAGCCCCAATCCCTTCTACCAGATCTACGAAGGTGCGGCGTTTCTCGCCGGCGCCGCGCCGCACTACCTGCCGTGCCTGGAAGCCCATGGCTTCAACCCGGACTTCGACGCAGTGCCGGCCGAGGTCTGGCAGCGCTGCCAGATCCTGTTCCTCTGCTCGCCGGGCAACCCCACCGGGGCGCTGATCCCGGTGGAAACGCTGAAGAAGCTGATCGCCCTGGCCGACGAGCACGACTTCGTCATCGCCGCCGACGAGTGCTACAGCGAGCTGTACTTCGACGAGGCCACCCCGCCGGCCGGCCTGCTCAGCGCCTGCGCCGAGCTGGGCCGCTCGGACTTCAAGCGTTGCGTGGTGTTCCACAGCCTGTCCAAGCGCTCCAACCTGCCGGGCCTGCGCTCGGGCTTCGTCGCCGGCGACGCCGAGATCCTCAAGGCCTTTTTGCTGTACCGCACCTACCACGGCTGCGCCATGCCGGTGCAGACCCAGCTGGCCAGCGTCGCCGCCTGGAACGACGAGGATCATGTGCGCGCCAACCGCGAGCTGTACCGCGAGAAGTTCGACGCCGTGCTGGATATCCTTGAGCCGGTGATGGACGTGCAGCGCCCCGACGGCGGCTTCTACCTCTGGGCGCGCACCCCGGGCGACGACGCCGAGTTCACCCGCGCGCTGTTCGCCGCCGAACATGTCACCGTGGTGCCGGGCTCCTACCTGTCGCGCGAGGTGAACGGCATCAACCCCGGTGCCGGGCGCGTGCGCATGGCTCTGGTCGCGCCGCTGGCCGAGTGCATCGAAGCCGCCCAGCGCATCCGCCGCTTTATCGAAGGACGCACTCCATGAGCAAGACCCTCTATGGCATCAAAGCCTGTGACACCATGAAGAAGGCCCGCACCTGGCTCGACGAGCGCGGCATCGCCTACGACTTCCACGACTACAAGAGCGCCGGCATCGACCGCGAGCGCCTGCAGCAGTGGTGCGCCGAGCACGGCTGGGAGACCATCCTCAACCGCGCCGGCACCACCTTCCGCAAGCTCGCCGACGAGCAGAAGGCCGACCTCGACCAGGCCAAGGCCATCGCGCTGATGCTGGCCCAGCCCTCGATGATCAAGCGCCCGGTGCTCGATCTCGGCGAGCGCACCCTGGTCGGCTTCAAACCGGATAACTACCAAGCCGCATTGGCCTGATTCTTCACCCTCGATTTCGTTGCAAGGAAACCATCCTATGAGCACCAACCTCTTCAGCATCGCCTTCGGCGTCGGCACCCAGAACCGCCAGGGCAACTGGCTGGAAGTCTTCTACGCCCTGCCCCTGCTCAATCCGGCCGTGGAGCTGAGCGACAAGGCCGCGGCCATTCTCGGCTACCAGGGCGGCAACCAGGCCATCGCCTTCAACAGCGCCCAGGCCGGCGAACTGGCCGATGCACTCAAGGGCGTCGACGCCGCCCAGGCCGCCCTGCTCACCCGCCTGGCCGAGAGCCACAACCCGCTGGTGGCGACCTTCCTCGCCGAAGACGCCGCGCCGACCAGCACCCCCGAGGCCTACCTCAAGCTGCACCTGCTGTCGCACCGCCTGGTCAAGCCGCACGGCCTGAACCTGGCCGGCATCTTCCCGCTGCTGCCCAACGTGGCCTGGACCAGCCAGGGTGCGGTCGACCTCGGCGAACTGGCCGAGCGCCAGCTGGAAGCGCGCCTGAAGGGCGAGCTGCTGGAGGTGTTCTCGGTGGACAAGTTCCCCAAGATGACCGACTACGTGGTGCCGGCCGGCGTGCGTATCGCCGACAGCGCGCGCGTGCGCCTGGGCGCCTACATCGGCGAAGGCACCACGGTGATGCACGAGGGCTTCGTCAACTTCAACGCCGGCACCGCCGGTCCGGGCATGATCGAAGGCCGCGTCTCGGCCGGCGTGTTCGTCGGCAAGGGCTCGGACCTGGGCGGCGGCTGCTCGACCATGGGCACCCTGTCCGGCGGTGGCAATATCGTCATCTCGGTCGGCGAAGGCTGCCTGATCGGCGCCAACGCCGGCATCGGCATCCCGCTGGGCGACCGCAACACCGTGGAGTCGGGCCTGTACATCACAGCCGGCACCAAGGTAGCGCTGCTCGACGACCAGAACCAACTGGTGAAGGTGGTCAAGGCGCGCGAACTGGCCGGCCAGCCGGACCTGCTGTTCCGCCGCAACTCGCAGACCGGCGCGGTGGAGTGCAAGACCCACAAGTCGGCTATTGAACTGAACGAAGCCCTGCACGCCCACAACTGAAAAGTTGGTTTAACGCTGCTGCGCTAGCCCATACTGCGTTGCAATAAGGCTCGGACGCTCATTTACACCAGTAAACTCTGCGTCCTCGCCTTATTGCGCCTTGTCTGGCCGTCACTCGCGACACGTTAAACCCAACTTTTAACTGCCAGATGATCTCTGGAAGCATCCATGTCACTGATCTCCCCCTGGCGCGCCGCTTTCCCCGGCATTCTCGCCCTCGAAGCCGAGGGCCAGACCTACCTGGACAGCGCCGCCACCGCGCAGAAGCCGCAGGCGGTGCTGGACAGCCTGATCGGCTACCTGGCCAGCGGCGCCGCCAACGTGCACCGCGCCCAGCACCTGCCGGGCGAGCGCGCCACCCGCGCCTTCGAAGGCACTCGGGACAAGGCCGCGGCCTGGCTGAACGCGGCCAGCCGCGATGAGATTGTCTTTACCCGCGGCAGCACCGAGGCGCTCAACCTGCTGGCCTACGGCCTGGAGCATGTGCTGCAGCCCGGCGACGAGCTGGTCGTCAGCGCCCTGGAGCACCACGCCAACCTGCTGCCCTGG
>NZ_AVOF01000351.1:0-44001 GCF_000465935.2 Pseudomonas sp. EGD-AK9 | reverse complement strand
GCCAGCGCACCGGCCCGGCGCTGCGGGCGTTCAGTGGCGCGCGGCCTGGGCGGCGCCGCGACACCCTACCGAGTGCTCAGTCGTCCTTGCCCTTGCTGCGCATGGCGCGCTGCACTTCGCGGTCGGCGTCGCGTTCCTTCTCGACATGGCGCTTGTCGAAGTCCTTCTTGCCCTTGGCCAGGGCGATCTCGCACTTGACCAGGTGCTGCTTCCAGTACAGCGACAGCGCCACGCAGGTGTAGCCCTTCTGCTGCACCGAGCCGAACAACTTGTCCAGCTCGCGCTTGTTCAGCAGCAGCTTGCGGGTACGGGTCGGGTCGGCGATGACGTGGGTGCTGGCGGTCTGCAGCGGGGTGATGTGCGCCCCCATCAGCCAGGCCTCGTCGTCCTTGAGCAGCACGTAGCTGTCCACCAGCTGCGCCTTGCCGGCGCGCAGGCTTTTCACTTCCCAGCCGGACAGCACCAGGCCGGCCTCGAACTTGTGTTCGATGAAGTAGTCGTGCAGCGCCTTCTTGTTCAGCGCGATGGTGCCTTGGGGATGTTTCTTTTGCTTAGCCATAGGGCGCGCATTATAGGGAGTCGCCAACGCCTGCGCTATGGGCGGAGCCGGCGCCGAACTTGAGCCCATGCGGCGAATCTCCGACAATGCGCGATCTTTTTTCCCGCAGCATGGGTTTGGCCGCATATGGCGAACGACAAAGTCTCGATTCACGGTGCCTGGGCCAGTCGCTGGGTGTTCATCCTGGCGGCCACCGGCTCGGCGGTCGGCCTCGGCAATATCTGGAAGTTTCCCTACATGACCGGGGTCTACGGCGGCGGGGCCTTCGTCGTCATGTACCTGTTCTGCATCGCCCTGGTCGGCGTGCCGATCATGCTGGCCGAGACCCTGATCGGCCGTCGTGGCCGACAGAGTCCGGTCAACGCCATGAAGAGCCTGGCCGTCGAGGCCGGCGCCTCGAAGCACTGGTCGCTGGCGGCGCTGGTGGGCATGGTCGCCGCGTTGCTGATCCTGTCGTTCTACAGCGTGGTGGCCGGCTGGTCGCTGGACTACATCCTGGGCATGGGCCGCGGAGATTTTACCGGGGTCACGGCCGACGGCGCCGGCGCCGCCTTCGGTGGCCTGACCGGCGATCCCTGGCGCCTGACCCTGTGGCATAGCCTGTTCATGCTGCTTACCGCGGTGGTCATCGCCAAGGGCGTGGTCGCCGGCCTGGAGCGCAGCCTGCGCATCATGATGCCGCTGCTGTTCGTCCTGCTGCTGGTGCTGCTGGGTTACAGCTTCACCACCGGACACTTCTGGCAGGGCTTCGACTTCCTCTTCCATTTCGATCCGAGCAAGGTGCAGGACGGCATCCTCGCCGCCATGGGCCATGCCTTCTTCACGCTCAGCGTCGGCGTCGGTTCGATCATGGTCTACGGCGCCTACATGCCGAAGCGGGCCTCGATCGGTGCCACGGTGCTCACCGTCGGCGTGCTCGACACCCTGGTGGCGCTGACCGCGGGGCTGGCGCTGTTTCCCATCGTCTTCGCCGCCGGCCTGGAGCCGGGCGGCGGTCCGGGCCTGATGTTCGTCACCCTGCCCATTGCCTTCGGCAATATCGCCTTCGGCCAGGTCATGGGGCTGATCTTCTTCGTGCTGGTGGCGGTGGCGGCCTGGAGTTCATCGATCTCCATGCTCGAGCCGGCGGTGGCCTATTTCGTCGAGAAGACCGCGCGCAGCCGCGCGCAGGTGACCGCCGTGCTGGCGCTGCTGTGCTGGCTGGTGGGCATGGGCACCGTGCTGTCGTTCAACCTCTGGGCCGAGGCCAAGTTCTTCGTCTTCGCCGATGACGGCTTCCACCTGCTGCAGTGGGGCGCCGAGGGCGGCAAGACCTTCTTCGACAGCATCGACTACCTCACCAGCCGCATCCTGCTGCCGCTGGGCGGGCTGTCCTTCGCCCTGTTCGCCGGTTGGGTGCTGAGCCGCGACGCGGTGCGCGAAGAGCTGGCGATCAGAAGTCCGCTGCTGTTCAATCTGGCCCTCTGGCTGATTCGCGTGGTGGCGCCGATCGGCGTGCTGATCGTCTTTGTCGCGGAGCTGAGCAAATAAATGACCACGCGCATCCAACGCTCGGCGCTGCTGCCCTATCCGGCGCAGGCACTGTTCGACCTGGTCAACGACGTGGCCAGCTATCCCGAGTTCCTGCCCTGGTGCCGCGCCAGCCAGGTGCTGGAGGTCAGCGAGGTCCATATGCTGGCCAGCCTGGAGGTGGCCAAGGGCAGCCTCAGCCAGCGCTTCGTCACCCGCAACACGCTGCAGCCCGGGCAGCGCATCGAGATGAACCTGCAGGAGGGTCCGTTCACCCGCCTGCACGGCGTTTGGGAGTTCAAGGCGCTCGGCGACAAGGCCTGCAAGATCAGCCTGGACCTCTCCTTCGACTATGCCGGCCCGCTGGTGCGCGCTACCCTGGGGCCTCTGTTCAACCAGGCGACCAACACCCTGGTCGACGCCTTTTGCCAAAGGGCCAAGCAGCTGTATGGATAAGCGCAACATCGCCATCGAAGTGGTCTACGCCCTGGCCGACAAGCAGAAGCTGTTGCGCCTGTCGGTGCCGGCCGGCACCACGGTGCGCGAGGCGGCGCTGCTCTCGGGCATGCAGCAGCATTTTCCCGGCCTGGACCTGCAGCAGGCGCCGCTGGGCATCTTCGGCAAGGCGGTGGCCAAGCCCGAGGAGCGGGTGCTGGAGGAGGGCGAACGGGTGGAAATCTACCGGCCGCTGATCGCCGACCCCAAGGAAGTGCGCAAACAGCGTGCGGCCAAGGCCAAGGCGAAAGAAGAAGGCGGAGAGCAGGTCTGAGAAGCGCCCGCCAGACATGAAAAAGCCCGGATCGCTCCGGGCTTTTTCATGTCTGGGTGTTACTGCGGATCGGTATCCAGTGGCTCCGGTACCGGTACCGGTACGGTCTCCACCTGGTCCACTTCGCGCTGGATCTGCTCCAGCAGCGAGCCCGGTGCGGGCGGGGTGTCGTCCTGCTGCTGCGGCTGGGCTTGCGGGGTGGTCACGCCGCTGTCCTCGCCGAGAATCGCCTGGTCGCGGCTGACGCCGGGCATGAAGTCGCCGGCCAGGCCGACCAGTTGATCGTTGCCGTCGAACACCAGGCTGACGCGCTCCTGCAGGCGCTGAGTGCCACCCGGCTGGATGCTGTAGAGGTAGTCCCAGCGGTCGGCGTGGAAGGTGTCGGTGATCAGCGGATTGCCCATGATAAACCGCACTTGGCGTCGGGTCATTCCCGGGCGCAGCTGGTCTATCATGTCCTGTGTCACGACATTGCCCTGTTGGATGTCGATCTTGTAAACCCCGGGGAATGAACAACCGGCGAGTGCGAAGAGCCCGGTCAGCGACAGGCTGGTCAGCAAGAGCTTGGTTTTTTGCATCGGAGGGTGACTTCCACTATCTTGGGCAACTTGAACCCCGGATCATACCCGTATTGAAGGGTGCTGCGAAGCAGCATCCATGAGAAAGCAGACCATGGTTGAAAATAGCGAACTGCGCAAAGCTGGACTGAAAGTGACTCTGCCACGGGTGAAAATCCTGCAGATGCTCGACAACGCCGAGCACCGTCACATGAGTGCGGAAGACGTCTACAAGGCACTGATGGAAGCCGGCGAAGACGTCGGCCTGGCCACCGTGTACCGCGTGCTGACCCAGTTCGAAGCGGCCGGCCTGGTGGTGCGCCACAACTTCGACGGCGGTCACGCGGTGTTCGAGCTGGCCGACAGCGGCCACCACGACCATATGGTCTGCGTGGATTCCGGCGAAGTGATCGAGTTCTTCGATGCGGAGATCGAGAAGCGCCAGAAGGAGATCGTCAAGGAGCACGGTTTCGAACTGGTGGATCACAATCTGGTGCTGTACGTGCGCAAGAAGAGCTGATGCTTTTGCTGCAATGAAAAAGGCGACCCGCGGGTCGCCTTTTTGTTTTTCGGTTTTCCGTTGCCCGAATGAAGGTCGGCGGGCCATGTCGAGCATTGCCGGATCGTATCCGGGCCAGGCTCCGCTTAGGCGGCCTGGGCCTTGCTCACCATCTTGCGCGCGTGGGCCAGGGATTCCTTGGTCAGATCGACGCCGCCGAGCATGCGCGCGATTTCCTCGATACGACCGTCGTTGTCCAGCTTGCTCACCGCCGTGGCAGTGGCGTCCTCGTCGCGGCGCTTGTGCACGAACAGGTGCTGATGGCCCTGCGCGGCCACCTGCGGCAGGTGGGTGACGCACAGCACCTGGCCGCGTTCGCCGAGGCGACGCAGCAGCTGGCCGACCACTTCGGCGGTGGGGCCGCCGATACCGACGTCCACTTCGTCGAACACCAGGGTCGGCACGCGCGAGGTCTGCGCGGTGATCACCTGGATTGCCAGGCTGATGCGCGACAGTTCTCCGCCCGAGGCCACCTTGGCCAGCGCACGCAGCGGCTGGCCGGGGTTGGCGCTGACCAGGAACTCCACGCTCTCCAGGCCGCCGGCCTGCGGCTCGTCGCTGTCCAGCGGTTGCAGCTGGATGCTGAAACGCCCGCCGGGCATGCCTAGCGCCTGCATCTCCTGCTCCACCGCGGCGCTCAGGCGCGCGGCGGCCTGGGCGCGCAGGGCGCTGAGCTCTTCGGCCTTTTCCCGGTAGTGGCGGGCGTAGGCGGCCAGCTCCTCGGCCAGGCGCTCGCCGGCCTGGTCGTCGGCGTTCAGCCCTTCCAGCTCCTCGAACAGTTGCTGCTGCAGGGCGGCCAGTTCGCCGGGTTGGATGCGGTGCTTGCGCGCCAGGGTGTAGATGCTGTCTAGGCGTTCTTCCAGGTATTGCTGGCGCTCGGGGTCGGCGTCGAAGTGATCGAGGAAGCGGTTCAGCTCGCCGACCGCTTCTTCCACCTGGATCTGTGCGCTGGCCAGCAGGTTGCTGGCTTCGCCGAGGGCGCCGCCCTGGCCGGCGAAGCCGCCGAGACGGTTGAGGCTGGCGGTCAGCGCCGACAGCACGTTGCCGGCATCGCTCTCGCTGCACAGCTCCAGCACCTGACGGCAGGCGCCGAGCAGGGCTTCGGCGTTGCTCAGGGCCTTGTGCTCCTGTTCCAGCTGTTCCAGTTCGTGCTCGCCCAGGGCCAGGTTGTCCAGTTCTTCCAGCTGGTAGCTGAGCAATTGATGGCGCGCGCGCTGCTCGTCGCCCTGGCTGGAAACACGCTGCAGCTCGTTACGCGTCTGCTTCCAGCGCTGCGCGGCCAGTTGCACCTGGCGCGCCAGCTCCTGGCTGGCGGCGTATTCGTCGAGCAGGCGGCGATGGGTGTCGGTCTTCAGCAGCGACTGGTGCTCGTGCTGGCTGTGGATATCGATCAGCAGCTCGCCCAGAGCCTTGAGGTCGCCCAGTGGGCAGGGCGTGCCGTTGATATAGCCGCGCGAGCGGCCCTCGGCGGTGATCACTCGGCGCAGGATGCACGGGCCGTCGTGGTCCAGGTCGCGTTCGGCGAGCCAGGCGCGGGCTTCGGCGATGTCGCTCAGGTCGAAGCTGGCGAGGATGTCCGCCTTGTCGCTGCCGGGGCGCACCACGCCGCTGTCGGCGCGGTCGCCCAGGCACAGGCCGAGGGCGTCGAGCATGATCGACTTGCCGGCGCCGGTCTCGCCGCTGATGGCGCTCATGCCGCGGTCCAGCTCGAGATCGAGGTGGTCGACGATGGCGTAGTTGTGAATGGACAGGTGCACCAGCATGGCGAACGCTCCCGAAGTGAGGTCTGGTTATTTATACAGTGTTTTTTCTTTTCCTGACAATCCTCCCTATCGCCCCTTGAAAGCTGGGGATTTGGCTCCATATAGGCGGGCAGGTGCGCGAGTCGAGTTCGCGCCGGTTTATTCGAGAGGAGAGAGGCATGGCTGACGAACAGACCCTGGATACGCAGAACCCCGAGGCGCAGGCGGCTGAGGCCGCGGCGGCGGGCGACGACCTGGCTGCTCGCGTGCAAACGCTGGAAGAGCAACTGGCCGCTGCGCAGGATCAGTCGCTGCGCATGGCTGCCGACCTGCAGAACGTGCGCCGCCGCGCCGAGCAGGACGTGGAGAAGGCGCACAAGTTCGCCCTGGAAAAATTCGCCAACGACCTGCTGCCGGTGGTCGACAGTCTGGAGCGCGGCCTGGAGCTGTCCAGCCCGGACGACGAGGCGATCAAGGCGGTGCGCGAAGGCATGCAGCTGACCCTCAAGCTGTTCCACGACACCCTGGCGCGCTACCAGCTGGAAGCCATCGATCCGCACGGCGCGCCGTTCAACCCGGAACACCACCAGGCCATGGCCATGGAGGAGAGCATCCACGCCGAGCCCAACTCGGTGCTCAAGGTGTTCCAGAAGGGCTATCTGCTCAACGGTCGCCTGCTGCGTCCGGCCATGGTCGTGGTCAGCAAGGCGCCGCTGACGCCGCCGCCGTCCATCGACGAGCAGGCTTGAAATCCGCCGCGCCGTCCCCATTTCTAAGTCAAGCGTTTTAGTGCTACCGCCGCCGGCGAAACCAGGCAGCGGAAAAATCAAAGTTTCGGGAGAACATTCATGGGCAAAATCATCGGTATCGACCTGGGGACCACCAACTCCTGCGTCTCCATTCTGGAAAACGGCAACGTCAAGGTGATCGAGAACGCCGAAGGCGCGCGCACCACGCCGTCGATCATCGCTTACGCCAACGATGGCGAAATCCTCGTCGGCCAGTCGGCCAAGCGCCAGGCAGTGACCAACCCGCACAACACCCTGTACGCGGTGAAGCGTCTGATCGGCCGCCGCTTCGACGAAGAAGTGGTGCAGAAAGACATCCAGATGGTGCCGTACAAGATCGTCAAGGCCGACAACAACGACGCCTGGGTCGAGGTCAACGGCCAGAAGATGGCACCGCCGCAGATCAGCGCCGAAGTGCTGAAGAAGATGAAGAAGACCGCCGAGGACTACCTGGGCGAGCCGGTCACCGAGGCCGTCATCACCGTTCCGGCCTACTTCAACGACAGCCAGCGCCAGGCCACCAAGGACGCCGGCCGCATCGCCGGTCTCGACGTCAAGCGCATCATCAACGAGCCGACCGCGGCGGCGCTGGCCTATGGCATGGACAAGGCCAAGGGCGACCACACCGTGATCGTCTATGACCTGGGTGGCGGTACCTTCGACGTGTCGGTGATCGAGATCGCCGAAGTCGACGGCGAGCACCAGTTCGAGGTGCTGGCCACCAACGGCGACACCTTCCTCGGTGGCGAGGACTTCGACATTCGCCTGATCGACTACCTGGTCGACGAGTTCAAGAAAGAAACCGGCATGAACCTCAAGGGCGACCCGCTGGCCATGCAGCGCCTGAAGGAAGCCGCGGAGAAGGCCAAGATCGAGCTGTCCTCCAGTCAGTCGACCGACGTCAACCTGCCGTATATCACCGCCGATGCCACAGGGCCCAAGCACCTCAACGTGAAGATCTCCCGCGCCAAGCTGGAGTCGCTGGTCGAGGACCTGGTGCAGCGCACCATCGAGCCGTGCCGCATCGCGCTGAAGGACGCCGGTATCGACGTGGCCAAGATCGACGACGTGATCCTGGTCGGCGGTCAGACCCGCATGCCGCTGGTGCAGAAGACCGTCGCCGAGTTCTTCGGCAAGGAAGCACGCAAGGACGTCAACCCGGACGAAGCCGTGGCCATGGGCGCCGCCATTCAGGGCGCGGTACTGGCCGGCGACGTCAAGGACGTGCTGCTGCTCGACGTCAGCCCACTGACCCTGGGTATCGAGACCATGGGCGGGGTGATGACCGCGCTGATCGAGAAGAACACCACCATCCCGACCAAGAAGTCGCAGGTGTTCTCCACCGCCGACGACAACCAGAGCGCCGTGACCATCCACGTGCTGCAGGGCGAGCGCAAGCAGGCCGCGCAGAACAAGTCGCTGGGCAAGTTCGACCTGGCCGAGATCCCGCCGGCCCCGCGCGGTGTGCCGCAGATCGAAGTGACCTTCGACATCGACGCCAACGGCATCCTCCACGTGTCCGCCAAGGACAAGGCCACCGGCAAGCAGCAGTCCATCGTGATCAAGGCCAACTCCGGCCTGTCCGAGGACGAGATCGAGCAGATGATCCGCGACGCCGAGGCCAACGCCGAGGAAGACCGCAAGTTCGAGGAGCTGGCCACCGCGCGCAACCAGGGCGATCAGCTGGTGCACGCCACCCGCAAGATGCTCACCGAGGCCGGCGACAAGGCTGACGCCTCCGAGAAGGCGGCCATCGAGAAAGCCATCGGCGATCTGGAAGTCGCGCTCAAGGGTGACGACAAGGCCGCCATCGAGGCCAAGATGAACGCCCTGTCCGAGGCCACCACGCCGCTGGCGCAGAAGATGTACGCCGAGCAGCCGCAGGCCGGCGCCGCCCAGCCGGGTGACGGCGATGCCAAAGGCGCCGCCGACGACGTGGTCGACGCCGAGTTCGAAGAGGTCAAGGAGAACAAGTAAGGGCTGCGGTTCGCACGCGAACCGCCCCCTGCTTTCGCTCCACCGTCGCCTGGCGACGGGCAGGATTCGCCGCGCGGGAGCCCTCTCCCGCGTCGGCGTATCTGGAGCTCACGAATCTGAGAGTGCAGCACGACTATGGCAAAACGAGACTATTACGAAGTCCTGGGTGTGGAGCGCGGCGCCAGCGAGGCCGAGCTGAAGAAGGCCTACCGGCGCCTGGCGATGAAGTATCACCCGGACCGCAACCCGGACGACAAGGGCGCCGAGGAGAAATTCAAGGAGGCCAACGAGGCCTACGAAGTGCTCTCCGACGCCGGCAAGCGTTCGGCCTATGACCAGTACGGTCATGCCGGCGTCGACCCGCAGATGGGCGGCGGCGGTGGCGCCGGTTTCGGCGGCGCCAACTTCTCCGACATCTTCGGCGACGTCTTCAGCGACTTCTTCGGCGGCGCCCGCGGCGGTTCGCGCGGTGGTGCCCAGCGCGGCTCGGATCTGCGCTACACCCTGGAGCTGGACCTGGAAGAGGCGGTGCGCGGCACCACCGTGACCATTCGCGTGCCGACCCTGGTCGGGTGCAAGACCTGCGATGGTTCGGGCGCGAAGAAGGGCACCAGCCCGGTGACCTGTACCACCTGCGGCGGTATCGGCCAGGTGCGCATGCAGCAGGGCTTCTTCTCGGTGCAGCAGACCTGCCCGCGCTGCCACGGCAGCGGCAAGATGATCACCGACCCCTGCGGCAGCTGCCATGGCCAGGGTCGGGTGGAAGAGAGCAAGACCCTGTCGGTCAAGGTGCCGCCGGGCGTCGACACCGGCGACCGCATCCGCCTGTCCGGCGAGGGCGAGGCGGGCTCCCATGGCGGGCCGGCCGGCGACCTCTACGTTGTGGTCAACGTGCGCGAGCACGCGATCTTCCAGCGCGACGGCAAGCACCTGTACTGCGAGGTGCCGATCAGCTTCGCCGACGCGGCGCTGGGCGGCGAGCTGGAAGTGCCGACCCTCGACGGCCGGGTCAAGCTGAAGATCCCCGAAGGTACCCAGACCGGCAAGCTGTTCCGTCTGCGCGGCAAGGGTGTGGCGCCGGTACGCGGCGGTGCGGCGGGCGACCTGATGTGCCGGGTGGCGGTGGAAACCCCGGTCAATCTGAACAAGCGCCAGCGCGAGCTGCTCGACGAGTTCCGCAAGTCGCTGCAGGGCGACGACTCCCACTCGCCCAAGGCCAGTGGCTGGTTCGAAGGCGTCAAGCGCTTCTTCGGCGACGTATAAAACCCTGGCCTCAGGCTGCAGGCATGGCTTGCAGCTTGGGGCTTGCAGCTTGGAGCTGATGCTATGCAACGTATCGCAGTGATGGGCGCCGCCGGGCGCATGGGCAAGACCCTGATCGAAGCCGTGCGCCAGGCCGAGGGCGCGCAGCTGACCGCCGCCATCGACCGCCCGGACAGCAGCCTGATCGGCGCCGATGCCGGCGAACTGGTCGGCCTGGGCAAGATCGGCGTGGCGTTGGTCGGCGATCTCGCCGCCGCGACTGCCGAGTTCGACGTGTTGATCGACTTCACCCACCCCTCGGTGACCCTGAAGAACCTGGAAATCTGCCGCGCCGCCGGCAAGGCCATGGTGATCGGCACCACCGGCTTCACCGCGGAAGAAAAACAGCGGCTGAACGAGGCGGTCAGGCAGATTCCCATCGTCTTCGCCGCCAACTTCAGCGTCGGCGTCAACCTCTGCCTGAAGCTGCTGGACACCGCCGCCCGCGTGCTGGGCGACGATGTCGATATCGAAATCATCGAGGCCCACCACCGGCACAAGGTCGATGCGCCGTCCGGCACTGCGCTGCGCATGGGTGAAGTGGTGGCCGATGCCCTCGGCCGTGACCTGCAGAAGGTCGCGGTGTACGGTCGTGAAGGCCAGACCGGCGCCCGCGCGCGTGAAACCATCGGCTTCGCCACCGTGCGTGCCGGCGACGTGGTCGGCGACCACACCGTGCTGTTCGCCGCCGACGGCGAGCGGGTGGAGATCACCCACAAGGCCTCCAGTCGCATGACCTTCGCCAAGGGGGCGGTGCGTTCGGCGCTGTGGCTGCAAGGCCGTGCGCCGGCCCTGTACGACATGCAGGACGTGCTGGGGCTGAAGTAGGGCGTGTCGGGCGCAGCCGGCGGGCGCAGTGCAAAGGCTGCCGAGCCCTGGCTCGGATGAAATCCGGGGATGCAGCGACGCTAGTCCCCCGGATGGCGTCCGGCTATAGGCTCGATACGACGCACGGGTCATATCGGGTGGACCGAAAAAGGGTTTTCCTGTAAGCTTCCCGCTTTAGTGTGTCCACTAAAAGTTACGCAGAAATGGCTCTGATAAAAAAGCGGGATGACCTTCACACGTCATCCCGCTTTTTTACAATCTGCGTTTGCTTCAAGCCTTGATCGAGACGGAGGTCTTCTTGACTAAGCCAGCCCCTAAACCCGCCATTCTGGCCCTCGCTGACGGCAGCATCTTTCGCGGCGAATCCATCGGGGCCGATGGCCAGACCATCGGAGAGGTGGTGTTCAACACCGCCATGACCGGCTATCAGGAAATCCTCACCGATCCTTCCTATGCCCAGCAGATCGTCACCCTGACCTACCCGCATATCGGTAACACCGGCACCACGCCGGAGGACGCCGAGTCCAACCGCGTCTGGGCCGCCGGCCTGATCATCCGCGATCTGCCGCTGATCTCCAGCAACTGGCGTGACAAGCAGCCGCTGGACGAATACCTCAAGGAAAACGGCACCGTCGCCATCTCCGGCATCGACACCCGCCGCCTGACCCGCATCCTGCGCGAGAAGGGCTCGCAGAACGGCTGCATCCTGGTGGGCGAAGGCGCCACCGAGGAAAAGGCGCTGGAGCTGGCGCGCAGCTTCCCGGGCCTCAAGGGCATGGACCTGGCCAAGGTGGTCAGCTGCGAGCAGCCCTACGAGTGGCGCTCCAGCGTGTGGAACCTGGATAGCGACAGCCACCCGGAAATCGCCGCGGCCGAACTGCCTTACCACGTGGTCGCCTACGACTACGGCGTCAAGCTGAACATCCTGCGCATGCTGGTCGCCCGCGGCTGCCGCCTGACCGTGGTGCCGGCGCAGACGCCGGCCAAGGACGTGCTGGCGCTGAACCCGGACGGCGTGTTCCTCTCTAACGGCCCCGGCGACCCCGAGCCCTGCGACTACGCCATCGCCGCGATCAAGGAAATCCTCGAGACCGAGATTCCGGTGTTCGGCATCTGCCTCGGCCACCAGCTGCTGGCCCTGGCCTCCGGCGCCAAGACCCTGAAGATGGGCCACGGCCACCACGGCGCCAACCACCCGGTGCAGGATCTGGATTCCGGCGTGGTGATGATCACCAGCCAGAACCACGGTTTCGCCGTGGACGAGAACAGCCTGCCGAGCAACCTGCGGCCGATCCACAAGTCGCTGTTCGACGGCACCCTGCAGGGCATCGAGCGTACCGATAAGGTGGCGTTCAGCTTCCAGGGCCACCCGGAAGCCAGCCCCGGCCCGCACGATGTGGCCCCGCTGTTCGACCGCTTCATCTCCGCCATGGCGGCCCGTCGCTGATCGCTGAGTCCAGGAATTCGAGAGTTACCCCATGCCAAAACGTACAGATATCAAAAGCATCCTGATCCTAGGCGCCGGCCCCATCGTCATCGGCCAGGCGTGCGAGTTCGACTACTCCGGCGCCCAGGCGTGCAAGGCGCTGAAGGAAGAAGGTTTCCGCGTCATCCTGGTGAACTCCAACCCGGCCACCATCATGACCGACCCGTCGATGGCCGACGCCACCTACATCGAGCCGATCAAGTGGGCCACGGTGGCCAAGATCATCGAGAAGGAGCGCCCGGACGCCCTGCTGCCGACCATGGGCGGCCAGACTGCGCTGAACTGCGCCCTGGACCTGGAGCGCCACGGCGTGCTGGAGAAGTTCGGCGTCGAGATGATCGGTGCCAACGCCGACACCATCGACAAGGCCGAAGACCGCTCGCGCTTCGACAAGGCGATGAAATCCATCGGCCTGGCGTGCCCGCGCTCCGGTATCGCCCACAGCATGGAAGAAGCCTACGGCGTGCTGGAGATGGTGGGCTTCCCCTGCATCATCCGGCCGAGCTTCACCATGGGCGGCACCGGCGGCGGCATCGCCTACAACCGTGAGGAATTCGAGGAAATCTGCGCCCGTGGTCTGGATCTGTCGCCGACCAACGAGCTGCTGATCGACGAATCGCTGATCGGCTGGAAGGAATACGAGATGGAGGTGGTCCGCGACAAGAAGGACAACTGCATCATCGTCTGTTCCATCGAGAACTTCGACCCGATGGGCGTGCACACTGGCGACTCGATCACCGTCGCGCCGGCGCAGACCCTGACCGACAAGGAATACCAAATCATGCGCAACGCCTCCCTGGCGGTGCTGCGTGAGATCGGTGTGGAAACCGGCGGCTCCAACGT
This sequence comes from Pseudomonas sp. EGD-AK9, assembly GCF_000465935.2. Lineage (NCBI taxonomy): Bacteria > Pseudomonadati > Pseudomonadota > Gammaproteobacteria > Pseudomonadales > Pseudomonadaceae > Pseudomonas > Pseudomonas sp. EGD-AK9. The sequence continues at coordinate 31,082 of NZ_AVOF01000351.1, read as the reverse complement.
GCAGTTCGGCATCTGCCCGAACACCGGGCGCATGGTGGTGATCGAGATGAACCCGCGCGTGTCGCGCTCCTCGGCGCTGGCCTCCAAGGCCACCGGCTTCCCGATCGCCAAGATCGCCGCCAAGCTGGCTGTCGGTTACACCCTCGACGAGCTCTCCAACGACATCACCGGCGGGCGCACCCCGGCATCCTTCGAGCCGGCCATCGACTACGTCGTGACCAAGATTCCGCGTTTCGCCTTCGAGAAGTTCCCCAAGGCCGACGCCCGCCTGACCACCCAGATGAAGTCCGTGGGTGAAGTCATGGCCATCGGCCGTACCTTCCAGGAGTCGGTGCAGAAAGCCCTGCGCGGCCTGGAAGTGGGCGTTGCCGGCTTTGATCCGAAGCTCGACCTCAATGACCCGGAAGCCGAGAGCACCCTGCGTCGCGAGCTGACCGTGCCCAGTGCCGATCGCATCTGGTACGTGGCCGATGCCTTCCGCGCCGGCAAGAGCGTCGCCGAAGTGTTCGAGCTGACCCGCATCGACGAGTGGTTCCTGGTGCAGATCGAGGATCTGGTCAGGGAAGAGGAGAAGGTCAAGACCCTCGGGCTGTCCGCCATCGACTACGAGCTGATGTTCAAGCTCAAGCGCAAGGGCTTCTCCGATGCGCGTCTGGCCAAGCTGCTGGGCGTTTCCGAGAAGAGCCTGCGTGCTCACCGCCACAAGCTGAAAGTGCTGCCAGTGTACAAGCGCGTGGACACCTGCGCCGCCGAATTCGCCACCGACACCGCCTACATGTACTCGACCTACGAGGAAGAGTGCGAGGCCGCGCCGTCCAGTCGCGACAAGATCATGATCCTCGGCGGCGGTCCCAACCGTATCGGCCAGGGCATCGAGTTCGACTACTGCTGCGTGCACGCGGCGCTGGCCATGCGTGAAGACGGTTACGAGACCATCATGGTCAACTGCAACCCGGAAACCGTTTCCACCGACTACGACACCTCCGACCGCCTGTACTTCGAGCCGGTGACCCTGGAGGACGTGCTGGAAATCGTCCGCGTCGAGCAGCCCAAGGGCGTGATCGTGCAGTACGGCGGCCAGACCCCGCTGAAGATCTGCCGCGCCCTGGAAGAGGCCGGCGTGCCGATCATCGGCACCAGCCCCGAGGCCATCGACCGCGCCGAAGACCGCGAGCGCTTCCAGCAGATGGTGCAGCGCCTGGGCCTGCGCCAGCCGGCCAACGCCACCGCGCGCAGCGAGGACGAGGCCCTGGCCCTGTCCAAGGGCATCGGCTACCCGATGGTGGTGCGTCCGTCCTACGTACTGGGCGGCCGGGCGATGGAAATCGTCTACCAGGAAGAAGAGCTCAAGCGCTATATGCGCGAGGCCGTCAAGGTCTCCAACGACAGCCCGGTGCTGCTCGATCGCTTCCTCAACTGCGCCATCGAGGTGGACGTGGATGCGGTGTGCGACGGTGAGACCGTGGTGATCGGCGCGATCATGCAGCACATCGAACAGGCCGGCGTGCACTCCGGTGACTCCGCCTGTTCGCTGCCGCCGTACTCGCTGCCGGCACACATCCAGGACGAGATCCGCGAGCAGGTCAAGAAGATGGCCCTGGAGCTCGGCGTGGTCGGCCTGATGAACGTGCAGATGGCCGTGCAGGGCGAGGACATCTACGTCATCGAGGTCAACCCGCGGGCCTCGCGTACCGTGCCGTTCGTCTCCAAGTGCGTCGGTGAGTCCCTGGCCAAGGTGGCCGCCCGGGTCATGGCCGGCAAGAGCCTGGCCGAAGTGGGCTACACCAAGGAAATCATCCCGCCGTTCTTCAGCGTCAAGGAAGCGGTGTTCCCCTTCGCCAAGTTCCCGGGCGTCGACCCCATCCTCGGCCCGGAAATGAAGTCCACCGGTGAAGTCATGGGCGTCGGCGACAGCTTCGGCGAGGCCTTCGCCAAGGCCCAGCTGGGCGCCAGCGAGATTCTGCCGAACTCCGGCTGCGCCTTTATCAGCGTGCGCGAAGACGACAAGCCGGAAGCCGTGCAGGTCGCCCGCGACCTGGTGGCGCTGGGCTTCGAGGTGGTCGCCACCGCCGGCACCGCCAAGGTGATCGAGGCCGCCGGGCTGCCGGTGCGTCGGGTCAACAAGGTGACCGAAGGTCGTCCGCACGTGGTCGACATGATCAAGAACGACGAAGTCACCCTGATCATCAACACCACCGAGGGGCGTCAGTCCATCGCTGACTCCTACTCGATCCGTCGTAACGCTCTGCAGCACAAGATCTACTGCACCACCACCATCGCGGCGGGGCAGGCGGTCTGCGAGGCGCTCAAGTTCGGTCCCGAGAAGACCGTGCGCCGGCTGCAGGATCTGCATGCAGGAATCAAGGCATGAATAAATACCCCATGACCGTCCAGGGCGCGCGCGCCCTGGAAGAGGAGCTGGCGCACCTGACCAAGGTGCTGCGCCCGCAGCTCAGCCAGGCCATCGGCGAGGCGCGCGAGCTGGGCGACCTCAAGGAAAACGCCGAATACCATGCCGCGCGCGAGCAGCAGGGCATGGTCGAGGCGCGTATCCGGGACATCGAAGGCCGCCTGCAGAATGCGGTGATCATCGACGTCACCAGCATCGCCCACACCGGCAAGGTGATCTTCGGCACCACGGTGGAAATCGCCAACGTCGAGACCGACGAAAGCGTGACCTACCAGATCGTTGGCGAAGACGAGGCCGACATCAAGCAAGGCAAGATCTCCGTCGGCTCGCCCATCGCCCGTGCCCTGGTGGGCAAGGAAGAGGGCGACGTGGTGACCGTGCAAACGCCCAGCGGCCTGATCGAGTACGAGATTGTCGAAGTCCGCCACCTATAAGCTGAGCCAGCCGTCGCGGGCCGGCGCCGTCAGCTGGCAGCTGGCCCAGACGCTCTGGGTCGGTGGCCTGTGGTTGCTGCAGTTCGTCGTCCTGCCGGCCATCGGCCAGCTCGGCCTGGCGCCGCTGCTGGTCGAGGAGATCGCCACGCGGCTGGTGCCGCTGCTGGTGGGGATGACTGCCGTTTGCGTCGGCGTGCAGGTGGTGGCGCTGCTGCGCGGCGAGGGGCTGGTCAGCCTCTGGCGCGACTTGCGCGGTCAGCTGCTGCTGACCGTGGCGGTCATGGCGCTGAGTTATGGCGTGGTGCTGCGCTACTGGCCGGAGGCCGGGCAGTGGCTACGCTTCAGCTACTTGGTGATGGCATTCTGCGGGCTGCTGCTGGTGCTGCAGCCCGTGCCGGGGCAAACGCGCGGGGCTTGATGCCGCGGCTCAGCCCTGGTGACGAATCACGTTGGACAGGTTGCGGTTCGGCTTGGGGTTCTTGCGATAGAGCAGGGCCATCTTGCCGATCACCTGCACCAGTTCGGCCCGGCCGCTCTGGCACAGCGCCTCGATGGCGGCCAGGCGGTCTTCGCGCTCGGCGACGCGCAGCTGCACCTTGATCAGTTCATGATCGTTCAGGGCGCGCTCCAATTCGGCCAGCACGCCTTCGGTCAAACCGTTGTCGGCCACGATCAATACAGGTTTCAGGTGGTGGCCGATAGATTTGAACTGTTTCTTCTGCTCTTGAGTGAGCGGCATAATCTGACCCCTAAGTTCGGTCTGGAAAAACGGCGCCTATCTTACCCGAGCCGGCGCGGTTATTCATGACCCGTTAAATCCGAGGTTTTGCGTGGCCCGTTCCAAGACCAGCCAGCGTTGGCTGAAAGAACATTTCGATGATCCCTACGTGAAGATGGCGCAGAAGGACGGCTATCGTTCGCGCGCCAGCTACAAGCTGCTGGAGATCCAGGACAAGGACCGCATCCTGCGCCCGGGCATGACCGTGGTCGACCTGGGCGCCGCACCGGGCGGCTGGTCGCAGGTGACCAGTCGGGTGATCGGCGACAAAGGTCGGCTGATCGCCTCCGATATCCTGGAGATGGACGCCATTCCCGACGTTGCCTTTATCCAGGGCGACTTCACCGACGATGCGGTGTTCGCGCGGATTCTCGAAGCCATCGGGGAAAACCCGGTGGACCTTGTGATTTCCGACATGGCCCCCAATATGAGTGGGGTGAGAACCGCCGATCAGGCGCGCGCCATGTACCTGTGCGAGCTGGCGCTGGATCTGGCTGGACGCGTGCTGCGTCCGGGCGGCGATTTTCTGATCAAGATTTTCCAGGGCGAAGGTTTCGACGCCTACCACAAGCAGGTGCGCGAGACGTTCGACAAGGTGCAGATGCGCAAGCCGCTGTCTTCGCGCGATCGCTCCCGCGAGCAGTACCTGCTGGCCCGCGGATTTCGCGGGGTCTAGGGTGAAACCGGCGCGCCCGGAGCGGGTCTTAATGTTAGAGACCTAATAAAGGGTTACAGACGGTGCCTGCCAGATGCGGGCGTTTGGTGTAAGTTAGGTCGGTATATCACTGGTCGTCATGGGAAGCCTGCTTCGCCACGAGGCCTGCTTCAGAGGGTAGCTAATTGAACGACATGGCAAAGAACCTGATCCTGTGGCTGATCATTGCGGCCGTATTGGTCACCGTGATGAACAACTTCTCCAGCCCGAGCGAGCCACAGACCCTGAGCTACTCGCAGTTCATCGAGCAGGTCAAGGAGGGGCGCGTCGAGCGCGTCACCGTCGACGGTTTCGTGATCACCGGCAAGCGCACCGACGGCGAAGGCTTCAAGACCATTCGTCCGGCGATCCAGGACGGCGGCCTGATCGGCGACCTGATCGATAACAACGTGGTCATCGAGGGCAAGCAGCCCGAGCAGCAGAGCATCTGGACCCAGTTGCTGGTGGCCAGCTTCCCGATTCTGGTGATCATCGCCGTGTTCATGTTCTTCATGCGCCAGATGCAGGGGGGCGCTGGCGGCAAGGGCGGGCCGATGAGTTTCGGCAAGTCCAAGGCGCGCCTGCTCTCCGAAGACCAGGTCAAGACCACCTTCGCTGACGTCGCCGGTTGCGACGAGGCCAAGGAAGAGGTTAGCGAGCTGGTGGAGTTCCTCCGCGACCCGGGCAAGTTCCAGCGCCTGGGCGGACGTATCCCGCGTGGCGTGCTGATGGTCGGCTCGCCAGGTACCGGTAAGACGCTGTTGGCCAAGGCCGTGGCCGGCGAAGCAAAAGTGCCGTTCTTCACCATCTCCGGCTCCGATTTCGTCGAGATGTTCGTCGGTGTCGGCGCTTCCCGCGTACGTGACATGTTCGATCAGGCCAAGAAGCACGCGCCGTGCATCATCTTCATCGACGAAATTGACGCCGTCGGTCGCCATCGCGGCGCCGGCATGGGCGGCGGGCACGACGAGCGCGAGCAGACCCTCAACCAGCTGCTGGTGGAGATGGACGGCTTCGAAATGAATGACGGCATCATCGTCATCGCCGCCACCAACCGTCCCGACGTGCTCGACCCGGCACTGCTGCGCCCCGGTCGTTTCGACCGCCAGGTGGTGGTCGGCCTGCCGGACATCCGCGGCCGCGAGCAGATTCTGAAGGTGCATATGCGCAAGGTGCCGATGAGCGACGACGTGCAGCCGGCGGTGATCGCCCGCGGCACCCCGGGCTTCTCCGGCGCCGACCTGGCCAACCTGGTCAACGAGGCCTCGCTGTTCGCCGCCCGCGCCGGCAAGCGCGTGGTGGAAATGAAGGAGTTCGAGCTGGCCAAGGACAAGATCATGATGGGCGCCGAGCGCAAGACCATGGTCATGTCCGACAAGGAGAAGCTCAACACTGCGTTCCACGAGGCCGGTCACGCCATCGTCGGGCGTCTGGTGCCCGAGCACGACCCGGTCTACAAGGTGTCGATCATTCCGCGCGGTCGCGCCCTGGGCGTGACCATGTTCCTGCCGGAGGAGGATCGCTACAGCCTGTCCAAGCGCGCGCTGATCAGCCAGATCTGCTCGCTGTTCGGCGGCCGTATCGCCGAGGAAATGACCCTGGGCTTCGACGGTGTCACCACCGGCGCCTCCAACGACATCATGCGCGCCACCCAGCTGGCCAAGAATATGGTGACCAAGTGGGGCCTGTCCGAGAAACTCGGTCCGCTGATGTATGCCGAGGAAGAGGGCGAGGTGTTCCTCGGTCGCAGCATGGGCAGCCAGCACAGCAATGTGTCCGGCGAAACCGCCAAGTTGATCGACGAGGAAGTGCGGCGCATCATCGACGAGTGCTACGCCACCGCCAAGAAGCTGCTGGTGGAGAACCGCGACAAGCTCGACGCCATGGCCGAGGCGCTGATGAAGTACGAAACCATCGACGCCGATCAGATCGACGACATCATGAATGGCCGCGAGCCGCGTGAGCCGCGCGGTTGGGATGGCGGCGGCGACTCCGGTGCGCCGCAGGCCAAGGTCGACGAGGTCGATCGTCCCGAGAAGCCCATCGGCGGGCCGGCGGCAGAGCACTGATCGCCTATGTCCCTCGCGCAATACCCAAGCCGGCTGCCCTGTGGCAGCCGGCTTCTTGATTTGTCCCGTCCGCAGGTGATGGGCATCCTCAATGTCACCCCCGATTCCTTCTCCGATGGCGGCCGCTTCACTGCGCGCGACGCCGCGCTGCGCCATGCCGCGGCCATGGCCGCGGCAGGGGCGACGCTGATCGACGTCGGTGGTGAGTCGACGCGTCCTGGCGCGCGCGTGGTTTCGCCGACCGAGGAGCTGGAGCGCGTGGCGCCGGTGGTCGAGGCCATCGCCCGTGAGCTGGACGTGATCATCTCGGTCGACACCTCGACCCCGGCGGTGATGCGCGAAACGGCGCGACTCGGTGCCGGGTTGATCAACGACGTGCGCTCGCTGCAGCGCGATGGCGCGCTGGATGCCGCCGCCGACAGCGGCCTGCCGGTGTGCCTGATGCATATGCGCGGCGAGCCCGGCAATATGCAGGACGACCCGCAGTACCCGGATATCCTGGTCGAGGTGCGCGACTTTCTCGAAGAGCGCATGGCAGCCTGCGCGACGGCCGGTATTCCCGCCGAGCGGATCGTGCTCGATCCGGGCTTTGGTTTCGCCAAGACCCTGGAGCACAATCTGGCCCTGTTCAAGCGAATGGGCGAGCTCTCCGTCCTCGGCCGCCCGCTGCTGGTTGGCGTGTCGCGCAAGAGCATGATCGGCAAGGTGCTCGGTCACGAGGTGGGCGAGCGCCTGTATGGCAGCCTGGCGCTGGCGGCCCTGGCGCTGACCAAGGGCGCCCATATTTTGCGTGTGCACGACGTCGCCGAAACGGTGGACGTGGTGCGGATGATCGCCGCGGTGGAAGCGGCGCACTAACAAGGAAAGCGGTATGGCTAGAAAATACTTCGGCACCGACGGCATTCGTGGCCGCGTCGGGCAATTCCCCATCACTCCGGATTTCATGCTCAAGCTCGGCTGGGCGGCGGGCATGGCCTTCCGCAAGCAGGGTAAGTGCCGCATCCTGATCGGCAAGGACACGCGAATTTCCGGCTACATGTTCGAATCCGCCCTGGAGGCCGGTCTGGCCGCTGCCGGTGCCGACGTGCAGTTGCTCGGGCCGATGCCGACGCCGGCCATCGCCTACCTGACGCGTACCTTCCAGGCCGATGCCGGCATCGTCATCAGCGCCTCGCACAATCCGCACGACGACAACGGCATCAAGTTCTTCTCCCGCGAGGGCACCAAGCTGCCTGACGATGTGGAGCTGATGATCGAGGAGCTGCTCGATCAGCCGATGACCGTGGTGGAGTCTGCCGGCATCGGCAAGGCCTCGCGGATCAACGATGCCTCGGGGCGCTACATCGAGTTCTGCAAGGGTAGCGTCCCCAGCGGCACCAGCTTCAAGGGGCTGAAGATCGTCGTCGACTGCGCCCACGGCGCCGCCTACAAGGTCGCCCCCAGCGTGTTCCGCGAACTGGGCGCCGAGGTGCGGGTGATGGCGGCGCAGCCCGACGGGCTGAACATCAACGACGCTTGCGGCTCGACCCATATCGCCGCCCTGCAGGCCGAAGTGGTCGCGCAGCAGGCCGATCTGGGCATCGCCTTCGACGGCGACGCCGACCGGGTGTTGATGGTCGATCAGCACGGCGCGGTGGTCGACGGCGACGAGCTGTTGTTCATCATCGCCCGCGATCTGCAGGAACGCGGTCGTCTGCGCGGCGGCGTGGTCGGCACGCTGATGAGCAACTTGGGCCTGGAGCTGGCCCTGGCCGAACTGAACATCCCCTTCGTGCGGGCCAAGGTCGGCGATCGCTACGTGATCGCCGAGCTGCTGGCGCGCAACTGGCAGCTGGGGGGGGAGAATTCCGGGCACCTGGTGTGCTTCCAGCACACCACCACCGGCGACGCGATCATCGCCGCGCTGCAGGTGCTGATGGCGCTCAAGCGTCGCGAGCAAAGCCTGGCCGAGGCGCGCGGTGGGCTGAAGAAGTGCCCGCAGGTGCTGGTCAATGTGCGCCTGGGCGGCGATGTCGATCCGCTCGCGCACCCGTCGGTGCAGGAAGCCTGCAATCGGGTGACCGAGCGCATGGCCGGTCGCGGCCGGGTGCTGCTGCGCAAGTCGGGAACCGAGCCGTTGGTGCGGGTGATGGTCGAGGGCGACGAGGAAGGCTTGGTGCGCGGCTATGCCGATGAATTGGCTAAGATTGTTGCCGAAGTCTGTGCTTGATTGAGCTTGCTACCGAGGGTGCTCTTGGGTAACATCTGCGCCCTCTTTGATCGACGAGGTAAAACATGCGTCGCCCCTTGGTCGCCGGTAACTGGAAAATGCACGGTACCCGCGCCAGCGTCGCAGAGCTGATCGAAGAGCTTCGCCAGCTGGAGTTTCCGGCTGAGGTCGAAGTCGCGGTATTCCCTGGCAGCTTGCATATAGCCCAGGTCGTGGCCGGTCTGGCCGCTGGCGCTGTGAAAGTGGGTGCGCAGAATTGTGCAGTACAGGCGGAGCAGGGCGCCTTGACCGGTGAGCTGGCGACGAGTCAGTTGGTCGATGCCGGATGCGAGCTGGTGTTGGTTGGCCACTCCGAGCGGCGCCTGATCCTGGGCGAGAGCGACGAAGCGGTGATTCGCAAGTTCGCCGCGGCGCAGGTCGCGGGGCTGGTGCCGGTGCTTTGTCTCGGCGAGACGCGCGAGCAGCGCGAGGCCGGTGCGACGCTGGATGTGGTGGGTGCTCAGTTGGCTGCCGTGATCGACGCTCTGGGTGTCGAGTCGCTGGCAAAGGCGGTGGTGGCTTACGAGCCGGTTTGGGCCATAGGTACCGGGCTTACCGCTACGCCCGAGCAGGCCCAGCAAGTGCACGCGGCGATCCGCGCCCAGGTTGCGCAGGCGGATGCCGAGGTGGCGAGCGGTCTGAGAATTCTTTATGGCGGCAGTGTGAAGGCCGCCAGTGCAGCCGAGTTGTTCGGCATGCAGGATATCGATGGGGGGCTTGTGGGTGGAGCCTCTCTGAATGCGGATGAATTCGGTGCGATCTGTCGCGCTGCAGGAAACTGAAGAATGCTGGAAACAGTCATTGTGGTTCTGCACCTGCTGGGTGCGATCGGTGTAGTGGTGCTGGTGCTATTGCAGCAGGGCAAGGGTGCCGATGCTGGTGCATCGTTCGGTTCGGGGGCTTCGGCAACCGTATTCGGAAGCCAAGGTTCCTCTACCTTTCTGAGTAAGTTTACTGCTATACTCGCCACCGGTTTTTTCATTACTAGCTTGGGCTTAGCGTTCTTTGCTAAAGAAAAAGCTGATGCAATGACCCAGGTTGGTCTGCCAGATCCAGCGGTTCTGGAAGTTCAACAAAAGCCGGCAGCAGAAGATGTGCCGGTGCTCGAAGAGCAAGCGCCCGCAGCCGATTCGTCGGATGTGCCGGAGGCTCCCGAGCAGTAACAGTTTTGCCGAGGTGGTGGAATTGGTAGACACGCTACCTTGAGGTGGTAGTGGCCATAGGCTGTAGGGGTTCGAGTCCCCTCCTCGGTACCATACTCAAGAAAGCCCGCAGTTCGCGGGCTTTCTTGTTGCTGGAGTCTCGGTTGACCCTCGAGGGGGGCAGCCGTATAATTCCGGCCCAGCTTTGACGCGGGGTGGAGCAGTCTGGTAGCTCGTCGGGCTCATAACCCGAAGGTCGTTGGTTCAAATCCAGCCCCCGCAACCAGTTTCAGCAGGCCCCTTTTCAGGGGCTTTTTGTTAGCTGAAAGACAGTGTCCGCCGGCATTTCAGGCGGTTCGAAGGGATGGGCGTTTCGCCCATTTTTTATTTGCACAGCATGCGCGAGGGCCGTTAAGTGTCGAGCAAGCTAGAACAGTTGCAGGCCTTGTTGGCCCCGGTAATCGAAGCACTCGGTTACCAGTGTTGGGGCATCGAGTTCCTGTCGCAGGGGCGTCATTCGCTGCTGCGTGTCTATATCGACAAGGAAGGCGGCATCCTGATCGAAGATTGCGAGATCGTCAGCCGTCAGCTCAGCGGTGTGCTGGACGTCGAGGATCCCATTACCTCGGAGTACACCCTGGAAGTGTCTTCGCCCGGCATGGACCGGCCGTTGTTCACCCTGGAGCAGTTCGCCGCTCACGCTGGCGAGCAAGTGAAGATCAAGCTGCGTTCGCCTTTCGACGGGCGGCGCAACTTTCAAGGCCTCCTCCGCGGTGTGGAGGAACAGGACGTGGTAGTGCAGGTGGATGACCACGAGTACCTGTTGCCGGTCGACCTGATCGACAAGGCCAACATTATCCCCCGGTTTGATTGAGACGCGGATCCCGCGAGAGCTCTGCGGCTAGCGCGAATGGCGCAAGTAGCGCACATGGCGCAAGTAGCGCGGATGGTGCAGATCCAATGGATTGCGAAAGGCGAGGCGTACGATGAGCAAAGAAGTACTGCTAGTTGTTGAGTCGGTATCCAACGAAAAGGGTGTGCCGGCTAGCGTAATTTTCGAGGCGCTGGAGTTGGCTCTGGCGACCGCAACCAAGAAACGTTTTGAAGACGAAGTCGATCTGCGTGTGACGATCAACCGGCAGAACGGCAGCTACGAGACCTTCCGGCGCTGGACCGTGGTCGACGAGTCCGAATTCGAAGACCCGGCCTACCAGCTGACCGAAGACATGCCGCAGGCGATGGAAGCCGGCGCCAAGATCGGCGACGTGCTGGAGGAGAAGGTCGAGTCCATCGAGTTCGGCCGCATCGCCGCGCAGACCGCCAAGCAGGTCATCGTGCAGAAGGTGCGCGAGGCCGAGCGTGCGCAGGTGGTCGACGCCTACCGCGAGCGCCTGGGCGAGATCATCTCCGGCACCGTGAAGAAGGTCACCCGCGACAACGTCATCGTCGACCTGGGCAACAATGCCGAGGCGCTGCTGGCCCGCGAAGACATCATCCCGCGCGAGACCTTCCGCGTCGGCGTGCGTCTGCGCGCCCTGCTCAAGGAAATCCGCACCGAGAACCGCGGCCCGCAGCTGATCCTGTCGCGTACCGCGCCGGAAATGCTGATCGAGCTGTTCCGCATCGAAGTACCGGAAATCGCCGAAGGGCTGATCGACGTCAAGGCCGCCTCCCGTGACCCGGGTTCGCGCGCCAAGATCGCCGTGCGCTCCAAGGACAAGCGCATCGACCCGCAGGGCGCCTGCATCGGCATGCGCGGTTCGCGCGTGCAGGCGGTTTCCGGTGAGCTGGGCGGCGAGCGAGTGGACATCGTGCTGTGGGACGACAACCCGGCGCAGTTCGTGATCAACGCCATGTCGCCGGCCGAAGTGGCGGCGATCATCGTCGACGAAGATGCCCATGCCATGGACATCGCCGTCGCCGAGGACAACCTGGCTCAGGCCATCGGCCGCGGCGGCCAGAACGTGCGCCTGGCCAGCCAGCTGACCGGCTGGACGCTGAACGTGATGACCGAGGCGGACATCCAGGCCAAGCAGCAGGCGGAAACCGGCGACATCATGCAGTCCTTCATCGACGAGCTGGAAGTCGACGAAGAGCTGGCCCAAGTCCTGGTCGAAGAGGGTTTCACCAGTCTCGAAGAGATTGCCTACGTACCCATGGAAGAAATGCTCAGCATCGATGGCTTTGACGAGGACATCGTCAATGAGCTGCGTGCACGGGCCAAGGATCGTCTGCTGACCAAGGCGATCGCCAACGAGGAGAAGTTGGCCGATGCCCATCCGGCGGATGATCTGCTGGAACTGGAAGGCATGGACAAGGCGCTGGCTCTGGAGCTGGCGCTGCGCGGCGTGATTACCCGTGAAGACCTGGCCGAGCAGTCGATCGACGACCTGCTCGACATCGACGGCATCGACGAAGAACGTGCCGGCAAGCTGATCATGGCCGCTCGAGCCCACTGGTTCGAATAAGCGGTTGCGGCCTGAGGAGAAAGATGCATGACGCAAGTCACGGTGAAAGAACTGGCCCAAGTGGTCGACACACCGGTGGAGCGCCTGCTGCAGCAGATGCGTGAAGCCGGGCTGTCCCACGACAGCGCCGAACAAGTAGTGACCGATAGCGAGAAGCAGGCCCTGTTGGCCCATCTCAAGAGCAGTCACGGCGACAAGGTCGAAGAGCCGCGCAAGATCACCTTGCAGCGCAAGACCACCAGCACCCTGCGGGTGGCTGGCAGCAAGACCATCAGTGTGGAAGTGCGCAAGAAGAAGACCTTCGTCAAGCGCAGCCCGGAAGAGCTGGAAGCCGAGAAGCAGCGCGAGCTGGAAGCCCAGCGCGCCGAAGCCGAGGCCGAGCGCCTGAAGGCCGAGGAAGCAGCCAAGCGCAAGGCCGAGGAAGAGGCCAAGCGCCAGACGGCTGCCGCTCCGGCGGCGGTTGATGGCGTTGCCGCGGTTGCCGCGCCGATCAGCGAGCCGGTAGTGGCTGCTCCCGTGGTCGAGGCCGAGCGCAAGAAGGATGAGGTGCGCCGTCCCGAGAAGACGCGCAGCGATGACGACGAGCGCCGCGATCGCAAGCACACCCAGCATCGCCCGACCGTCAAGGAGAAGGCGCCGGCTCCGCGCGTCGCTCCGCGCAGCGTCGACGAAGAGAGCGACGGCTTCCGTCGCGGTGGCCGTGGCAAGGCCAAGATGAAGAAGCGCAACCAGCATGGCTTCCAGAGCCCGACAGGTCCTATTGTGCGCGACGTATCGATTGGCGAGACCATTACCGTTTCCGACCTGGCCCAGCAGATGGCCATCAAAGGCGCGGAAATCGTCAAGTTCATGTTCAAGATGGGCACTCCGGTGACCATCAACCAGGTGCTGGATCAGGAAACCGCCCAGTTGATCGCCGAGGAATTCGGCCACAAGGTTAAGCTGGTCAGCGACAACGCCCTGGAAGAGCAGCTGGCCGAGTCGCTGAAGTTCGAGGGCGAGGCCTTCCAGCGCGCGCCGGTGGTGACCGTCATGGGTCACGTCGACCACGGCAAGACCTCCCTGCTCGACTATATCCGTCGTGCCAAGGTGGCCTCCGGTGAGGCGGGTGGCATCACCCAGCACATCGGCGCCTACCACGTGGAAACCGACCGCGGCATGGTGACCTTCCTCGACACCCCGGGCCACGCTGCGTTTACCCAGATGCGTGCCCGCGGTGCCAAGGCCACCGACATCGTCATCCTGGTGGTGGCGGCGGACGACGGCGTGATGCCGCAGACCCAGGAAGCGGTGCAGCACGCGAAAGCGGCTGGCGTGCCGATCGTGGTCGCGGTGAACAAGATCGACAAGCCCGATGCCAACCCGGACAACATCAAGAACGGCCTGGCCGCGCTGGATGTGATCCCGGAAGAGTGGGGCGGCGACGCGCCGTTCGTACATGTTTCGGCCAAGATGGGTACCGGTATCGACGAACTGCTCGAAGCCGTATTGCTGCAGGCTGAAGTGCTCGAGCTGAAAGCCACGCCGTCGGCCCCGGGCCGTGGTGTGGTGGTCGAATCGCGCCTGGACAAGGGCCGCGGCCCGGTGGCCACCGTGCTGGTTCAGGACGGTACCCTGCGTCAGGGCGACATGGTTCTGGTCGGCGTCAACTACGGCCGCGTGCGTGCCATGCTCGACGAGAACGGCAAGTCGATCAAGGAAGCCGGTCCGTCGATTCCGGTCGAGATTCTCGGCCTGGACGGCACGCCGGATGCCGGTGACGAGATGATGGTGGTGGCCGACGAGAAGAAGGCCCGCGAAGTTGCGCTGTTCCGTCAGGGCAAGTTCCGCGAGGTCAAGCTGGCTCGTGCGCATGCCGGCAAGCTGGAAAACATCTTCGAGAACATGGGCCAGGAAGAGAAGAAGACCCTCAACATCGTGCTCAAGGCCGATGTGCGTGGCTCTCTGGAAGCCCTGCAAGGCTCGCTCAGCACCCTGGGCAACGACGAAGTGCAGGTGCGCGTGGTCGGTGGCGGCGTCGGTGGTATCACCGAGTCCGATGCCAACCTGGCGCTGGCCTCCAACGCCGTGCTGTTCGGCTTCAACGTCCGTGCCGATGCCGGTGCGCGCAAGATCGTCGAGGCCGAAGGCCTGGACATGCGCTACTACAACGTCATTTACGACATCATCGAGGACGTCAAGAAGGCGCTCACCGGTATGCTCGGCAGCGACGTGCGGGAGAACATCCTGGGCATCGCCGAGGTGCGTGACGTGTTCCGTTCGCCGAAGTTCGGCGCCGTGGCCGGCTGTATGGTCATCGAGGGTACCGTGTACCGCAACCGTCCCATCCGCGTACTGCGCGAGGACGTAGTGATCTTCGAAGGCGAACTGGAGTCCCTGCGCCGCTTCAAGGACGACATGTCCGAAGTGCGGGCCGGCATGGAATGCGGTATCGGCGTGAAGAGTTACAACGACGTCAAGGTCGGCGACAAGATCGAAGTGTTCGAGAAGGTCCAGGTGGCGCGCAGCCTGTAAGCAACCCGGCGCGATAACGCAACGCCCGGCCCCGCTCAAGCGCGGCCGGGCGTTTGCCGCTTTTGAGCCCGACGCCGAACAGGCGGCGGGCGAAGGAAAGGTAAGTAGAAATGGCCAAAGACTACAGCCGTACCCAGCGTATCGGCGATCAGATGCAGCGCGAGCTGGCCCTGATGATCCAGCGCGAGATCAAGGACCCGCGCCTGGGCCTGGTGACCATCACCGCAGTGGACGTCAGCCGCGACCTGTCCCATGCCAAGGTGTTCATCACCGTGATGGGCAAGGACGACGATGCCGAGCAGATCAAGCTCAACCTGGAGATCCTCGGCGAGGCAGCCGGTTATCTGCGCATGCTGTTGGGCAAGTCGATGAAGGTGCGCACCATCCCGCAGCTGCACTTCCAGTACGACGCCAGCATCCGCCGCGGCGCCGAGCTGTCGGCGCTGATCGAGCGTGCGGTGGCGGAAGATCGCAAGCACCAGGACGGCAGCGAGGGTTAAGCGTGGCGCAGGTCAAACGTATACGGCGCAAGGTCGACGGCATCATCCTGCTGGACAAGCCGCGCGGCTTCACCTCCAACGCCGCGCTGCAGAAGGTGCGCTGGCTGCTCAACGCGGAGAAGGCCGGCCACACCGGCAGCCTCGATCCGCTGGCCACCGGCGTGCTGCCGCTGTGCTTCGGCGAGGCGACCAAGTTCTCCCAGTACCTGCTCGATGCCGACAAGGGCTACGAGACCCTGGCCCAGCTCGGTGTCACCACCACCACCGGCGATGCCGAAGGCGAGGTGCTGGAGCGGCGTCCGGTGACCGTTGGTCGTGCCGAGATCGAGGCGCTGTTGCCGCGTTTTCGTGGCGAAATCAAGCAGATACCGCCGATGTACTCGGCCCTGAAGAAGGACGGCCAGCCACTTTACAAGCTGGCCCGTGCCGGCGAGGTAGTGGAGCGCGAGGCGCGTTCTGTTACTATTGCGCGCCTGGATTTGCTGGCCTGCGAGGGCGAGCAGGCCCGCCTGGCGGTGGATTGCAGCAAGGGCACCTATATTCGGACCCTGGTCGAGGATCTCGGCCAACTGCTCGGTTGCGGCGCGCACGTCGCCGAGCTGCGCCGGACCAAGGCTGGGCCGTTCGACCTGAGCCGTACCGTGACCCTGGAAGAGCTGGAAGCGGCGCATGCCGAAGGTGGCAACGAAGCGCTCGATCGCTTCCTGCAGCCGGTCGACAGCGGCTTGCAGGACTGGCCGCTGCTGCAGTTCTCCGAACACAGCGCGTTCTACTGGTTGCAAGGGCAGCCGGTACGCGCGCCGGAAGCACCGAAGTTCGGCATGGTGCGGGTGCAGGATCACACCGGTCGCTTCATCGGCATCGGCGAAGTGAGCGACGATGGGCGTATCGCCCCGCGTCGATTGATTTACACCGGTGCCCAGCACCGGGTGCAGACACGGGTCTTAGGGCCCGGATTGAATTGATACCGGCGCATGGCGTCGGCAGGTGTTGTCGGTGGTTGCCGGTAACGCCGAATGGTTCGGCCCCGAGGGCTGAAGCCTGAAGCTGGCGATACCAGCGGCAGGACTGCGAGGGTGGCTGTTAGTAGGCACGGTCATACCTCTTTTTAAAACACGGGAAGCGATTCCCGGCCTATTGAGACTGCTTCGGCAGTTTCCAGATGAGAGGAAGCCAACATGGCACTCAGCGTTGAAGAAAAAGCCCAGATCGTTAACGACTACAAGCAAGCTGAAGGCGACACCGGTAGCCCGGAAGTGCAGGTAGCCCTGCTGACCGCCAACATCAACAAGCTGCAAGGCCACTTCAAGGCCAACGGCAAAGATCACCACAGCCGTCGTGGTCTGATCCGTATGGTTAACCAGCGTCGTAAGCTGCTGGACTACCTGAAGGGCAAGGACACCAGTCGTTACAGCGCCCTGATCGGTCGCCTGGGCCTGCGTCGTTAATAGACGCGAGCTGCACAAGTTGGAAGCTGGGAGTTCGGCGTCGCGAGTGGGGAGTGATCCTCACCTCGTGGCGCCGGGCTTCCAGCTTTTGGCTTTTCGAGGGATGCACCGGGTCCGACTCCCGTGCTTCTTTCCAATTTCCCCCAAGGCAACAAAGAGAAGGAAAACACCGTGAACCCGGTAATCAAGAAATTCCAGTTCGGTCAGTCGACCGTTACCCTCGAGACTGGCCGTATCGCCCGTCAAGCCTCCGGCGCCGTGCTGGTCACCGTTGACGATGACGTCAGCGTGCTGGTCGCCGTAACCGGCGCCAAGACTGCCGACCCGAGCAAGGGCTTCTTCCCGCTGTCCGTGCACTATCAGGAAAAGACCTACGCTGCCGGCAAGATCCCGGGCGGTTTCTTCAAGCGTGAGGCGCGTCCCTCCGAGAAGGAAACCCTGACCTCGCGTCTGATCGACCGTCCGATCCGTCCGCTGTTCCCGGAAGGCTTCCAGAACGAAGTGCAGGTCATCTGCACCGTGGTTTCCACCAGCAAGAAGACCGATCCGGACATCGCGGCGATGATCGGTACCTCGGCTGCCCTGGCCATCTCCGGCATCCCGTTCAACGGCCCGATCGGTGCCGCGCGCGTCGCCTTCCACCCGGAAACCGGCTACCTGCTGAACCCGAATTACGAGCAGCTCAAGGCCTCGAGCCTGGACATGGTCGTGGCCGGCACCAAGGACGCCGTGCTGATGGTCGAATCGGAAGCCAAGGAGCTGACCGAAGACCAGATGCTGGGCGCCGTGCTGTTCGCCCATGAGGAGTTCCAGGTGGTCATCCAGGCTGTCGCCGAGCTGGCTGCCGAAGCCGGCAAGCCGACCTGGGACTGGCAGCCGAAGCCGGAAAACACCGCACTGCTGAACGCCATCCGTGGCGAGTTCGGTGACGCGATTTCCCAGGCCTACACCATCACCATCAAGCAGGACCGCTACGCGCGCCTGGGCGAGCTGCGCGATCAGGTCGTGGCCAAGTTCTCCGGTGAAGAAGGCCAGCCGAGCGCCGGTGAAGTCAAAGACGCCTTCGGCGAAATCGAATACCGCACCGTGCGCGAGAACATCGTCAACGGCAAACCGCGTATCGATGGTCGTGACACCCGCACCGTGCGTGGCCTGAACATCGAAGTCGGTGTACTGGACAAGACCCACGGTTCGGCGCTGTTCACCCGTGGCGAAACCCAGGCGCTGGTCGTGGCTACCCTCGGTACCGCCCGCGACGCACAGCTGCTGGACACCCTCGAAGGCGAGAAGAAAGACCCCTTCATGCTGCACTACAACTTCCCGCCGTACTCGGTCGGTGAGTGTGGTCGCATGGGCGCCACTGGCCGCCGCGAAATCGGCCACGGTCGTCTCGCCCGTCGTGGCGTTGCCGCCATGCTGCCGAGCGCCGACGAGTTCCCGTACACCATCCGCGTGGTGTCGGAAATCACCGAGTCCAACGGTTCTTCCTCCATGGCTTCGGTGTGCGGCGCCTCCCTGGCGCTGATGGACGCCGGTGTGCCGATGAAGGCACCGGTGGCCGGTATCGCCATGGGTCTGGTGCTGGAAGGTGAGAAATTCGCCGTGCTGACCGACATCCTCGGTGACGAAGATCACCTGGGCGACATGGACTTCAAGGTAGCCGGTACCGCCAAGGGCGTCACCGCGCTGCAGATGGACATCAAGATCCAGGGCATCACCGAAGAGATCATGGAGCAGGCGCTGGAGCAGGCGCTGGAAGCGCGCCTGAACATCCTCGGCCAGATGAACCAGGTCATCGCCCAGTCGCGCAGCGAACTGTCGGCCAACGCACCGACCATGCTGGCGATGAAGATCGATCAGGACAAGATCCGCGACGTCATCGGCAAGGGTGGCGCCACCATCCGCGCCATCTGCGAAGAGACCAAGGCTTCGATCGATATCGAAGACGACGGCTCGATCAAGATCTTCGGCGAAACCAAGGAAGCGGCCGAGGCGGCCAAGCAGCGCGTTCTGGCCATCACTGCGGAAGCCGAGATCGGCAAGATCTACGTCGGTAAGGTCGAGCGCATCGTCGACTTCGGCGCCTTCGTCAACATCCTGCCGGGCAAGGACGGTCTGGTGCACATCTCCATGCTCAGCGATCAGCGCGTGGAGAAGGTCACCGACGTGCTGCAGGAAGGTCAGGAAGTGAAGGTACTGGTACTGGACGTGGACAACCGCGGCCGTATCAAGCTGTCGATCAAGGACGTCGCCGCCGCCGAGGCATCCGGCGTCTGACGACTGGCTCGCTGCAAGGACAAGCCCCGCCTCTGCGGGGCTTTTCTTTGCGCGCGGCAAAACCCTGGCCGCGGGGAGATCCGCGTCGTGCAATTTGCCCGAGGCTTTTGCGCGGGGTTCGGCGAAATGCAAGGTTTCGCCTATCTGGGTGTATTCATAAGCTATTGAAAAATAACAGTATTGTGAGTTCTTAAAAGCTGGCACAGGCCTTGCGAAAGTCCTGTTGAGCCTGCAGCCAGGAGCTGGCCTGCAGATTGTCTGGAACGTACAGGAGTCGAACCATGAAACAGCCAATCAAGCGTATTGCTCTCGCCACCCTGACCACCACTGCCCTGGGCCTGTCGCTGGCGTCCACGGCGTTCGCCCAGCCGGCCGACGCCGTGCAGCCGACCCTGCTGGCTGCCAATACCAGCGTGGACAAGGCCGAGCAGGCGGTGTCCGACACCTGGATCACCAGCAAGGTCAAATCCAGCTTTATCGCCGACCAGAGCCTGAGCGGCCTGGACATCAAGGTCGAGACCAATCAGGGCGTGGTCGCGCTGTCCGGCGTGGTGGCCAGCGAGGCCGAGCGCGAACTGGCCATCGCCAAGGCCAAGGAAATCGAGGGCGTGCGTGACGTGTCGGCCGACGGCCTGAAAGCCGCCGACTGATAAGTGAGCGTGGCGGGTTGCGGCCCGCCGCTTCGCCAACCACAGGGAGCCATGACCATGAACAGCGACATCACCAAGGGTAAGTGGAAGCAGCTCAGCGGGCGCATCAAGGAGCGTTGGGGCAACCTCACCGACGACGACCTGGACGTCGCCGAGGGCCACAGCGAGTACCTCGTCGGCAA
The DNA here is from genome assembly GCF_000465935.2 of Pseudomonas sp. EGD-AK9. Taxonomy (NCBI): domain Bacteria; kingdom Pseudomonadati; phylum Pseudomonadota; class Gammaproteobacteria; order Pseudomonadales; family Pseudomonadaceae; genus Pseudomonas; species Pseudomonas sp. EGD-AK9. The sequence continues at coordinate 11,268 of NZ_AVOF01000351.1, read as the reverse complement.
GCTGCAGGAACGCTATGGCTGGACCAAGGAGAAGGCCCAGCAGGAGTTGCGCGACTTCAGCGACAAGCTCTGACGCCGCGTTACAGACCGAGGCCCCGCCGGCATCGTCGGCGGGGCCTTGGCGTAGGTGTGGGCATCAGATGCCGCGCTTGCTGCGAATCTCCACCAGGCGTCCGCCCTCGAAGCGCAGGAAGTGGTACATGCCGCCGCGTGGCCCGTAGATCCACTCCTCCACGGCGACCTCGTTGCGAAAGCCGTACTGGTCGAGCACTTCCTTGTAGCCGAGAAAGTCGCGGCTCAGCGGTTCGCCGCATTTGCCCTGGACTTCGCTGGTCGGCGCGCTGGTGCTGACCAGGGCGCTGCCGCAGCGATAGGTGGAGGAGGCTTCGGCCAGCGGCAGGGCCAGCAGTAACAGCAGTGGGGCGTGGTGGAGGCGGATCACTGGCGGTTCCTGGTGTGGTTTCAGTGCTGACGACGGCGCTCGATGGCGACCAGGCGGTTGCCCTCGAAGCGCAGGATGCTGAGCATGCCGTTGCTCGGCCCGTAGACCCATTCCTCGACCAGGTACTCGCGGCGGTCGTAGGAGCCCAGGGTGTAACCGATGGGATCGCGGTGCTGCGGCTCGCCGCACTTGCGTTCGACCTCGAAGGGACGGTCGCCGAGGCTGACCAGCTGGCTGCCGCAGCGCAGGGTATCGGCCTGCAGCGGCGCGCTGGCCAGGGCGGCCAGCAGGGCGCAGAGGGCGGTGCAGGGGCGACGACGCATGGCGCTACTCGCTGTCCAGGTGGAGCGGGGTGAGCACGCGGCCATCGGCCTCGGGCTCTCCTAGATTGACATCGATCAGGTACAGGCGTTCGTCGGCCAGGCCGCCTTGGGCGACCAGGTAGTCCTTGATCGCCGCCGCGCGCTGCTGAGCCAGCTGGCGCAGCAGCAGCTTGCTCTGCGCCCAGGAGTCCAGCACGGCCTGGCGCATAAGCTGATGACGCTGCTCGTCGTCGAATTCGGCCCATTCGGCCGGCGGCTGCTGCTTGAGGCGGGCGCGGTAGATGCCTTCGAGCAGGATCGCCTGGTCGTCCTCGTCCACCACCAGCTCGTCGGCGCTGGCCGGCACCTTGTCGCCGCGGCGCTGCAGCATCTTGTACCAGGTCTCGCGGAATTCACGTTGCAGGCGCTGCTCGGCCAGCAGCGGGCCGTCGGCGCGCTGGGCGCTCTGGCCTTCCACTTCCAGGCGCAGCGCCGGGCGTTCCTGCAGGGCCTTGGCCAGGGTGTCGAGGGCCTGGCGTGCGTCGTCGCTCAGGGCGTCCGAGCCGGCGTCGAACGGCACGGTGCTGAGGTCGACGTCGCTGCCGCCGGCGACCAGGCCGGCGACGAACTTGAACGGTGCCTGCGCCGCGCGCAGCACCAGGTTGCGCAGGGTCTGCCAGACGATGGGCATGACGCTGAACTCGGGGTTGTTGAGGTCGCCCTTGACCGGCAGCTCGATGGCGATCTTGCCCTCGGTGTCCTTGAGCAGGGCCACCGCCAGGCGGATCGGCAGGTCGACGGCGTCCGGGCTGTCGACCTTCTCGCCCAGCTGCAGGTTTTCCACCAGCACCTTGTTCTCGGCGTTGAGCTGGCCCTTCTCGATGCGGTAGTGCAGGTCGAGGTTGAGCCGGCCCTTGCGGATGCGGTAGCCGGCGAACTTGCCGGAGTAGGGGGTGATGGTGGTCAGCTCGACGTTCTTGAAGCTGGTGGCGATGTCCAGGCTGTTGAGCGGGTCGAAGGGGGTGAGCTTGCCCTTGACGCTGACCGGCGCGTACTTGTCCACCTTGCCCCGGATGTCGACGCTGGCGGCCTGCGGGCTCTGGTTGTCGAGGGTGCCGATGCGGCCGTTCATCTGCTGGATGGCGGTGGCGAAGCTGGGGGTCAGGCTGAAGTCGGCGAAGTTGGCCGAACCGTCGTTGATGGTCACGCCGCCGATGCGCACGGCCAGCGGTTTGCCCGCATCCGCCTGAGCCTCAGCCGGCGCGGCAGGCTGCGGCACGATCAGCTCGCTGACGTTGGTGGTCAGGTTCTCGTTGATCACGAAGCGCGCATAGGGCTGCTCCAGCTCGACCTGCTCGATGGCCAGGCTTTCGCCGTGGCGATAGTCGAGGCCGTTCACCTGCACCTGCTGCCAGCGCAGGAAGTCACGCTCGCGCAGGGTGTCGAGGGTGTGCAGCTGGTCGATCCTGGCGCTGCCGCTCACCTGGAGCGCCAGCGGCGCGGTGCTCTTGAGTTGCACCTCGAGGTCGCTGCCGAGCAGGCCGCTGCGCAGTTCCAGGCGGATAAACGGGCTGAGATAGGCCTGGGCCAGGCGCAGGTCGATGTCCTGGGTGGCGACCTTGAGCTGGGCGCTGGTGGGCTGCAGCTGCACCTGGCCGGCTGCCTGCAGCTTGCCCTGTTTGCCCAGGCCGGTATCCAGCTTGAGGCCGAAGGGCTTGTCGCCGAGGCTGTCGAAGTCGCTCAGCTCGAGGTTCAGCGGGCCGACCTCCAGCGCCACTTCCTGCTGCGGCACGCGGTCGACCAGGTGGGCCTGGTAGTCGCGCAACTGCACGTCGCGCAGCAGCACCTGCCAGGGTTTGCTCGCCTCCTCGGCAGGCGCCGGCTCGCTGGCTGCCGTGGGTTTGCCGGCAAACAGCTTCTGCCAGTCCAGCTCGCCGTCGGCCTCGCGCGCGGCCCAGGCTTCCAGGCCCTGGCTGCGCACCTGGCCGATGAGCACCTGCTGCTTGGCCAGGTCCAGGCTGGCGTCGGCGACGTCGAGGCGCTGCAGGCGCAGCAGCGGCTTGCCTTCAGGGCTGTCGATGGCGAGGGGGGCCAGCTGGATGGCGAGCTTGCTCAGCTGCAGTTCGGTGCCGCTGGACAGATCGAGGTGGTAGTCGCTGCTCAGATCGACCTGGCCTTCCTGCAAGGCCAGCGGCAGGGCATCGCGCACGTAGGGCCAGATGGCGCGCAGGCGGCCGTCGCTGAGCTTGAGGTTGCCGCTGGAGGTCAGCGGCACCAGGCCTATGCGGCCCTGCCAGTCGATGCGACCGCCATGGGGGCCGGTGGCGGTCAGGGTCATTTCGGCGTTGTCGCCGGCCAGGGTGCTGAGGTTGTGCAGTTCCAGGTTGAGCGAGTCGTAGGCGAACTCCACCGGCTCGCTGGGGCGCAGGTCCTGGAAGTGCAGGGAGTTCTCGCGCAGCCCGACCTTGTCGATGCGCAGCGGGAAGGGCTCGCTTGGCGGCGCGTCGGCGGCGTCCGCCGGGCTCTCCGGCAGTTTGAACAGCTGCGTGAGGTTGAGCGTGCCGTCCTTGGCGAACAGCACCTCGCCGTGCGCGCCGTCCAGCTCGACCTCGGCCAGGTGCAGGGCGCCGCTCCACAGGCTGTCCAGTTGCAGGTTGGCGTACAGCTGCGCCAAGCCGAGCTGTGGCCGCTGCGGCTCGCCGATGGCCAGGCCCCACAGGCGCAGCTCCAGGCTGAAGGGGTTGAGCTGCAGGCGCTGCAGGCTGGCCGGCACGCTGGCGTACTGCGCCAGCTGCTGGTTGGCGATGCGCAGGGCGATGCCCGGCAGAATCAGGAAGCCGATCAGGCTGTAGAGGAAGAGGGCGATCAACAGGGCGCTCAGCGCGCGCTTCAGTCCTTTGGGCATGGCGAGGCGTCATCTATCCAGACGAAGAGATGCCTTGGAGTATGGCACGCCGGTTCGGTTCCGGGCGTGCGCCGCACCGCGCATTTTTCTCTGCCGCGGGTCGCTCAGAGCCTCAGGATCAGGGTCTTCAGCGGCGGCTTGGCGTCGTGCGAGGGGAAGTCGGCGGCCGGTGGCAGCACCTGGCAGTCGCGCAGCGGGCGGCCGAGCTTGGCGGCGCAACGCAGCACCTGCTCGCGCCAGTCGGCCAGCTCCACCTTCGCCAGGTTGTTGCAGCACACCAGCGTGCCGCCCTCGGCGGTGGCCAGGATCGCCGGCTTGAGTAGGCTCTGGTAGTCGCGCAGCAGGTCGACGGTGCCGAAGGCGCTCCTGGCCCAGGCTGGCGGGTCGAGGAACACCAGGTCGAACTGGCGCGGCGCCAGACGCGGATAGGCCGGCAGTTTCTGTCCGCGGCGGCTGGCGACGGGCAGGTCGGCCAACTGGCGGATCGCCGGGAAGTAGTCGGACTGGATGAACTGCATGGCCGGCAGGGCGGGGTTCAGCGCGCCGTTCTCGCGGCCCACCGCCAGGTTGCCTTCGGCGAAGTCCAGGTTGACCACCTCGCGCGCGCCGCCGGCCGCGGCGCAGAGGCCGACGCCGCAGGTGTAGGCGAACAGGTTGAGCACGGACTGGCCGGCGCTGTTGGCCTTGATCCAGCCGCGGGCGTTGCGCAGGTCGAGAAACAGCAGCGGGTCCTGCCCGGGATGGCGACCACGCACCCGATAGTTCAGGCCCCACTCCTGGCCGAGCATATCGTCCAGTGCCTCGGGGGTGGCCTGATACACCGCGTCGCGGCGGTCGACGCGCGAATTGCCGCCTGCGCGGTCGTTGTAGACCAGGTGCAGGTCGAGGCCGAGACGCTCGTTGATGGCGCTGTGCAGCGCGAGCAGCGTCTCGCGCTGCAGCGGTTGGTGAAAACTTTGCACCAGCAGCTGCGGGCCGTAGCGATCGAGGGTAAGGCCGGGGGCGCCTTCCTGGCTGCCGTGGAACAGGCGGTAGCAGTCGGTACCCTGGGCGTGCAGTTCACCCAGCAGCGGCTGGCGGGCATCGAGGGCGGCGCGCAGCGCCAGATCAAGAGCGGGCATGCGCGGCATCTCGGAGAAAGGAAAGGCCGGCAGTTTAGCAAGAAAAACGCCGACCCTCGGTCGGCGCATTGTGGCGATTGCGGCCGGCGTAGGTTGGGTTGAGCGCAGCGAAGCCCAACGGCGGTCTGCCGGGCGCGCCGGGTAGCGCCCCTGTTGGGCTTCGGGGCTGCGCCCCTCGACCCAAGCTACGGCTTTGGCTTAGCGCTCGATGGCCAGCGCCACGCCCTGGCCGCCGCCGATGCACAGGGTGGCCAGGCCCTTCTTCGCATCGCGGCGGATCATCTCGTGCAGCAGGGTCACCAGCACACGGCAGCCCGAGGCGCCGATGGGATGGCCGAGGGCGATGGCGCCGCCGTTGACGTTGACCTTGGCCGCGTCCCAGCCCAGCTCCTGGCCGACCGCCAGGGCCTGGGCGGCGAAGGCCTCGTTGGCTTCGATCAGGTCCAGCTCGGCGAGGTTCCAGCCGGCCTTGTCCAGGCAGCGGCGGGTGGCCGAGACCGGGGCGATGCCCATGATCGCCGGGTCGACGCCGGCATTGGCGTAGGCCTTGATCCTGGCCAGCACCGGCAGGCCGAGGGTCTGAGCTTTTTCGGCGCTCATCAGCAGCACGGCAGCGGCGCCGTCGTTAAGGCTGGAGGCATTGCCGGCGGTGACGCTGCCGTCCTTCTTGAAGGCCGGCTTGAGCTTGCCCAGCGCCTCGGCGGTGGTGCCGGCGCGCGGCTGCTCGTCACGAGCGAAGGCGACGGGGTCGCCCTTGCGCTGCGGGATCAGCACCGGAGTGATCTCGGCATCGAAGCGACCGGTCTCGATGGCCGTGCAGGCCTTCTGCTGCGAGGCGGCGGCGAAGGCGTCCTGGGCGTCGCGGGAAATCCCGTATTTCTCCACCAGGTTCTCGGCGGTGATGCCCATATGGTAGTCGTTGAAGGCGTCCCACAGGCCGTCCACGATCATGCTGTCCTGCAGCTGGGCGTGGCCCATGCGCAGGCCGGTACGGGCCTTGGGCAGCACGTAGGGCGCCAGGCTCATGTTCTCCATGCCGCCGGCGATGATCACCTCGGCATCGCCGCAGCGAATCGCCTGGGCGGCCAGGTGCAGGGCTTTGAGGCCCGAGCCGCAGACCTTGTTCAGGGTCATGGCCGGTACGGCATGCGGCAGGCCGGCGCGGATCGCCGCCTGGCGTGCGGGGTTCTGCCCGCTGCCGGCGGTGAGCACCTGGCCGAGGATGACTTCATCGACCTGAGCGGCATCGAGGCCGGTCTGCTGCAGCAGGCGCTTGATCACGATGGCGCCGAGCTCGGGCGCGGGAATCTCCGCCAGGCTGCCCTGGAAGCTGCCGATGGCGGTGCGGGTGGCGGCGACTATGACGACGTCTTGCATGTGCTGGTCCTCGATTCGGTTCAGACAATGACCGGAAAGACGCTGATGGTCGCATGGCTGGCTGTGACCGGCCAGCCACGCCTGCTAAGGCGCCAGGCGACGGTGGGCGCGCTGTGCGGCGCTGTTGCGCACGGCCCAGCGCAGCACGTTGGCGGTGCGCTGCACGCTGGCGCGGATCAAGGGCCGGCGCCAGGCCGCCTGGCGTTCGCCGAGCAGGTCGCTGGCCCAGTCCGGCAGCAGGTCGACGCCGGCCTGCAGCATCAGGTTGCCGAAAGGCTTGGCCAGGATGCTGGGCATCGGCGCGGCGTAGAGCAGTCGCACCACTTCGCGGGTACGCTCATCGCAGAGCAGGTGCGGGCGCATGCGCTGCAGATAGTCGGCGATGGCCCGCTGCGATTTGGGCACGTCCTGTGCACCGAGGCGCTCGGCGATCAGCGCCACTTCGCGGTAGTAGCGATCCTGCTCGGCCACCGGCAGCCGCGGGTCGACGTAACGCAAATAGCCGGCGAGAAACTGGCTGACCTCGGAGACGTGCACCCAGGTCAGCAGCTCGGGGTCGCTGGCGCTGTAAGGGCGACCGTCCGGCGCGCTGCCGACCACCTGCAGGTGGATGCGGCGCACCTTGTCGATCAGCTGCTCGGCATCGTGCAGGCCGCCGTAGGTGGTGCCGGCGATGAACAGGCTGGTACGGCGCAGGCGACCGAGCATGTCCTGGCGAAAGGTGGAGTGATCCCATACGCCGGCCAGCGCCAGCGGGTGGAGCATCTGCAGGAGCAGCGCGGAAATGCCGCCGACCATCATCGCGGTGAAGTCGGCGTGCACTTGCCAGACCATCGACTCGGGGCCGAACAGGCCGGCATCACCGCGCGGCTGGTCGAGGTCGAGCACGCCCAGCGAGGCGCCGGTGAGGCTGTGCACCTGTTTTTCGATCTGACGACGTAGGCTTTCCATGGCGCGCAGTTTCGGCGCTTGGTCGGTGCAAGACAAGGCGGCCCTTATCCCGCATGCGCGGGACAAGGGCCTGCTGGATCAGCGGTTGAGGCGCTGGCCGATCAGGCTGTCGACCACGCTGGGGTCGGCCAGGGTCGAGGTGTCGCCCATGTTGTCCAGCTCGTTGCAGGCGATCTTGCGCAGGATGCGCCGCATGATCTTGCCCGAGCGGGTCTTGGGTAGGCCCGGCGCCCACTGGATCAGCTCCGGCTTGGCGAAGCTACCGATCTCCTTGCCGACCAGGCTCAGCAATTCCTTCTTCAGCGCGTCGCTGGGCTCGCTGCCCTTCATCAGGGTGACGTAGGCGTAGATGCCCTGGCCCTTGACGTCGTGCGGGTAGCCGACCACCGCGGCCTCGGCCACCGCATCGTGCAGCACCAGGGCGCTTTCCACCTCGGCGGTGCCGATGCGGTGGCCGGAGACGTTGATCACGTCGTCGACGCGGCCGGTGATCCAGTAGTAGCCGTCCTCGTCGCGGCGCGCGCCGTCGCCGGTGAAGTAGTAGCCGGGGTAAGGCTTGAAGTAGGTGTCGATCATGCGCTGGTGGTCGCCGTAGACGCTGCGGATCTGGCTCGGCCAGCTGGCCTTGATCGCCAGCACGCCGGCGCCCGGGCCCTCGATCTCCTTGCCCTGCTCGTCGAGCAGCACCGGCTGCACGCCGAAGAACGGGCGGGTGGCCGAGCCGGGCTTGAGCTCGGTGGCGCCGGGCAGCGGGGTGATCAGGATCGAGCCGGTCTCGGTCTGCCACCAGGTATCGACGATGGGGCAGCGGGTGTCGCCGACCACGTGGTAGTACCACTCCCAGGCCTCGGGGTTGATCGGCTCGCCCACCGAGCCGAGCAGGCGCAGGCTCGAACGCGAGGTGGCCTTGACCGGGCCTTCGCCTTCGCGCATCAGCGCGCGCAGGGCGGTGGGGGCGGTGTAGAAGATATTGACCCGGTGCTTGTCGATCACCTGCCAGAAGCGCGAGGCGTCCGGGTAGTTGGGCACGCCCTCGAACATCAGGGTGGTGGCAGCGTTGGCCAGCGGGCCGTAGACGATGTAGCTGTGCCCGGTGACCCAGCCGACATCGGCGGTGCACCAGTAGATGTCGCCCTCGTGGTAATCGAACACGTACTTGTGGGTCATGGCCGCGCCGAGCAGGTAGCCACCGGTGGTATGCAGCACGCCTTTCGGCTTACCCGTGGAGCCCGAGGTATAGAGGATAAACAGCGGATCCTCGGCGTCCATCGGCTCGGCCGGGCAGTCGGTATCGACCTCCTTGAGCGCCTGGTGGTACCAGAGGTCGCGGCCTTCCACCCAGGCCACGTTACCCTGGGTGCGCTCGACCACCACCACCGTGCTGACGTTCGGGCAGCTCTGCAGGGCCTGGTCGACGTTGTTCTTCAACGGGATGTACTTGCCGCCGCGCACGCCTTCGTCGGCGGTGATCACGGTGCGGCAGTCGGCATCGAGGATGCGGTCGCGCAGGGCATCCGGGGAGAAACCGCCGAACACCACCGAATGCACGGCGCCGATGCGCGCGCAGGCGAGCATGGCGTAGGCCGCCTCGGGGATCATCGGCATGTAGATGCACACCCGGTCACCCTTCTTCACGCCACGGCGCTTGAGCACGTTGGCCAGGCGGCTGACGTTGTGGTGCAGCTTGTTGTAGGTGATATGCGCCGACTCGGCCGGGTTGTCGCCTTCCCAGATGATGGCGATCTGTTCGCCGCGCTGTTGCAGGTGGCGGTCGATGCAGTTGTAGGCGACGTTGAGCTGGCCGCCCTTGAACCATTCGGCGTGGCCCTGCTTGAGGTCGCTGGTGTGCACCCGGTCCCAGGGCTGGAACCAGTCGAGGAAGGCCTTGGCCTGCTCGGCCCAGAAGGTCTCGGGCTGCTCGACGGATTGCCGGTACAGGCGCAGGTAGGCGTCGTTGTCCAGATGTGCGCGCTGGCGCACCGCGTCGGCCACGGGGTGGCGGGTGATCTCGAACATGGCGGGGTCCTTGTTGTTGTCTGTCCGCAACGTTCCCAAGGGTGCACCCAAGCAGGCGCTCGGTTCAAGTGCGTCGATTGCCTGAGCGCCGCGAGACCGGTCATGCCCGCGTCGGGGGCCTGGGTATCGCTGCGCTCAACCCAGGCCAGCAGATTGTGCGATTCAGCCGCGATGGTGCTCGCGGAAGTGCTCGATCAGGCCCTGGGTCGAGGCGTCGGCGGCGGCGCTGTCGACCTGGCCGACCAGGCGCTGGTAGACCTCCTTGCCCATCTCCTTGCCCAGCTCCACACCCCACTGGTCGAAGGCGTTGATGCCCCAGATGGCGCTCTGCACGAACACCTTGTGCTCGTACAGCGCCACCAGGGCGCCGAGGTTGAACGGCGCGATGCGGTTCATCACCAGGATATTGCTCGGCCGGTTGCCGGGAATCTCCTTGTGCGGCGCCAGGCGCTGCACCTCGTCCTCGCTCAGGCCCTTGGCGCGCAGCTCGGCCTCGGCCTCGGCGCGGCTCTTGCCCTGCATCAGCGCCTGGGCCTGCGACAGGCAGTTGGCGAACAGCCACTGGTGGTGGTCGGACAGCGGGTTGTAGCTGTTGACCGGGACGATGAAATCCGCCGGCACCAGCAGGCGGCCCTGGTGCAGCAACTGGTGGTAGGCGTGCTGGCCGTTGCAGCCGACGCCGCCCCAGATCACCGGGCCGGTGGCGATGTCCAGGGCGCTGCCGTCCTGGCGCACGCTCTTGCCGTTGGATTCCATGTCCAGCTGCTGCAGGTGCTTGGTGAAGTTACGCAGGTAGTGGTCGTAGGGCAGGATCGCGTGGCTCTGCGCGCCCCAGAAGTTGGTGTACCAGATGCCCAGCAGGGCCATCAGCACCGGCATGTTCTCCGCCAGGGGGGCCTGGGTGAAGTGCTGGTCCATGGCGTAGGCGCCGGCCAGCAGTTCCTTGAAGTTGGACACGCCGATGGCCAGGGCGATGGGCAGGCCGATGGCCGACCACAGCGAGTAGCGGCCGCCGACCCAGTCCCACATGGGGAAGATGTTCTGCTCGCCGATGCCGAACTCGATGGCCGCCTTGCGGTTGCTGGTCACGGCGATGAAATGGCGGTGCAGCTCTTGTTCCGGGCCGCCCATGGCCAGGTACCAGTCGCGCGCGGCCAGGGTGTTCTTCAGCGTCTCCAGGGTGCCGAAGGACTTGCTGGAGACGATGAACAGGGTGGTTTCCGGGTTGAGCCGGGCGGTCAGCTCGCGGAACTCGCTGCCGTCGATATTGGCCAGGTAGTGGCAGCGCACGCCGCGCTGGGTGAAGGGGCGCAGCGCCTCGGAGACCAGCTGCGGGCCGAGGAAGGAGCCGCCGATGCCGATATTGACCACCTCGGTGATCGGCTTCTCGCTGTAGCCGCGCCACAGGCCGCTGTGGATGCGGCTGACCAGCTCGGTCATCTGGTTCAGCACGCGGTGCACCTGGGGGATGATGTCCGCGCCGTCCACCACCAGGCGCCGGCCGATCGGGCTGCGCAGGGCGGTGTGCAGGGCGGCGCGGCCTTCCGAGGCGTTGACCTGCTCGCCGCTGTACAGGGCGTCGATGGCGCCTTGCAGGTCGGCCTGCTCGGCCAGCTGGATCAGCAGCTCGAGGCTGCGTTCGTCGATCAGGTTCTTCGAGTAGTCCAGCAGCAGGCCGCAGTTGTTCAGCGAGAAGCGCTGGAAGCGTCGGGCGTCCGTGGCGAAGGCCTCGCGCATGCTGAACCCGGCCATCTCGGCGCGGTGTTGCTGCAGGGCGTGCCAGGCGGGCAGGCGGGTGACGTCGTGCGGCTGCTGGTAGTAGGCCATCGGGGCTCCTGATGCGGAAAAGCGAAAGGCCCGGAGTTATCCGGGCCTGGCGAGTGTAACCGGCGGTCTCGCGGCGCAGCTACTGGGCGGGCAGTTCCACCAGCAGATTGTCGATCAGCCGGGTGCTGCCGAGGTGGGCGGCGGTGAGTACCACCAGCTGGCGGTCGTCGAGCTGGGCCGGACGCAGGCTGAGGGCGTTGCGTATTTCCAGGTAGTCCGGGACGAAGCCGGCGTCGCGCTGCTGGCGCTGGGCCGTCTCGATCAGTCGCGGATAGTCGCGGGCGCCGCGCTGCAGCTCGCTGGCGATGCCCTGCAGGCTGCGGTACA
>NZ_AVOF01000350.1:0-3215 GCF_000465935.2 Pseudomonas sp. EGD-AK9 | reverse complement strand
AGTGCCGAGAGCTTGAGGGCACGGGCGCTGTCGCCGACCAGGATCGGCTGGATCGGCGTCGGGCTGTCCATCAGGCTCAGGCCGATCTCGGCGGCGCCGGCACGAAAGCGCGCGATCAACCTGTTCAGGTGCTCGCGGCGCCAGCCTTCGCTGCGCAGCAACTCCAGGCTCTTCAGGGTGGCGCAGGCCACCGCCGGCGGCTGGCTGGTGGTGTAGATATAGGGGCGGGCGAACTGGATCAGGGTCTCGATCAGTTCCTCGCTGCCGGCGACGAAGGCCCCGGCGGTGCCGAACGCCTTGCCCAGGGTGCCGACCAGCACCTGCACGTCGTCCAGGCCCAGGCCGAAGTGTTCGACTATGCCGCCGCCGGTGGCGCCCAGCGGGCCGAAGCCATGGGCGTCGTCGACCATCACCCAGGCCTGCGTGGCGCGGGCCTCGGCGCACAGCGCGGGCAGATCGGCGAGGTCGCCGTCCATGCTGAACACGCCGTCGCTGACCACCAGGCAGTTGCCGCTGGCCTTGCGCAGGCGATTGGCCAGGCTCACCGCATCGTTGTGCAGGTAGCGCGAGAAGCGCGCCCCGGACAACAGGCCGGCATCCAGCAGCGAGGCGTGGTTGAGGCGGTCCTGCAGCACGCTGTCGCCCTGCCCGACCAGCGCGGTGACCACCGCCAGGTTGGCCATATAGCCGGTGGAAAACAGCAGCGCGCGCGGCCGCCCGGTGAACTCGGCCAGCGCCTCTTCCAGCTGGTGGTGCGGCGTGCTGTGGCCGATCACCAGGTGCGAGGCGCCGCCGCCGACGCCCCACTTCTCGGCGCCGGCGCGCATGGCCGCGATCACCTCGGGGTGATTGGCCAGGCCCAGGTAATCGTTGGAGCAGAAGGCCAGCAGCTCGCGGCCATCGACCTGCACCAGCGGCCCCTGCGGTGATTCGAGCAGCGGGCGTTGGCGATAGAGGTTGGCGGCGCGGCGCTCGGCGAGGCGAGTGGCAAGATCGAAGCTCATGGCAAGACCTGGTGGATAACCGCAAGCGGGTTATCCACCCTACAGAAGGACTACGTAGGGTGGATGACGCGAGGCTCATCCACCGCCTGACTTCAGACCGCGGCGTTATAGAACAGCTTGGAATCGCGCTGCTCGACCAGGGCCTGCTCGATGGCGGCCTGGTGCACCTCGTCGGCATGCTCCTCGCGCTCCTCCGGCTTGATGCCGAGGCGCTTGAACAGGGCCATGTCCTTGTCCGCCTGGGGGTTGGCGGTGGTCAGCAGCTTCTCGCCGTAGAAGATCGAGTTGGCGCCAGCCATAAAGGCCAGGGCCTGCATCTGCTCGTTCATCTGCTCGCGGCCGGCGGACAGGCGCACGTGGGATTTCGGCATCATGATCCGCGCCACGGCCAGGGTGCGGATGAAATCGAACGGGTCGACGTCCTTCTCCTCGGCCAGCGGCGTGCCCTTGACCTTGACCAGCATGTTGATCGGCACGCTCTCCGGGTGCTCCGGCAGGTTGGCCAGCTGGATCAACAGGCCGGCGCGGTCGTCCACCGACTCGCCCATGCCGAGGATGCCGCCGGAGCAGATCTTCATCCCCGCCTCGCGCACGTAGGCCAGGGTCTGCAGACGCTCGCCGTAGGTGCGGGTGGTGATGATGTTGCCGTAGAACTCCGGCGAGGTATCGAGGTTGTGGTTGTAGTAGTCCAGCCCCGCCTCGGCCAGCGCCTGGGTCTGCTCCTGATCCAGCTTGCCCAGGGTCATGCAGGTTTCCAAGCCGAGCTTCTTCACGCCTTTCACCATCTCCAGCACGTAGGGCATGTCCTTGGCCGACGGGTGCTTCCACGCCGCGCCCATGCAGAAACGGGTGGAGCCGATGGCCTTGGCCTCGGCGGCGGCCTTGAGCACCTTCTCCACCTCCATCAGCTTTTCCTTGTCCAGGCCGGTGTTGTAGTGGCCGGACTGCGGGCAGTACTTGCAGTCTTCCGGGCAGGCGCCGGTCTTGATCGACAGCAGGGTGGAGACCTGCACGCGGTTGGCGTCGAAGTGCGCGCGGTGCACCGTCTGTGCCTGGAACAGCAGGTCGTTGAACGGCTGTTCGAACAGCGCGCGGACTTCGGCCAGCGACCAGTCGTGGCGGGTGGGGGTGGCGGCGGTTGCACTCATCGGGAGCTTCCTTCGACGCTAGGCGGCGTCTGTTGTCGGGGCCCGCGCACGGGGCGACGGGACGTTCAGGCTTAGGGCATCATAAGTGGCCTTTGGATGCTGTCAACCGCCAACAAGACACAGGTTTACCAGTGATCACTTATTGACCAATCGAACTTTCATGCTGGCACCTGGCCAAACCCCTATCGCGTCATCGGAATCTTCTGCATGCAGCTAACCGGCTTTTTCGATTGGCTGGGCCACACCCTGGGCAGCGCCATCCGCTTTATCGTCGATCTGTTCTCCGGCGCCCTGGGCGCGTTGGCCGACGCCATCGATGCGTTCCTCGGCGGCATGGCGCGGGCCATCGGCATGGACGTGTCGATCTTCAGCCTCGTCCTGCTGATCCTCGGCCTGCTGTTTCTCTACAAGGGCGTGCGCGCGCTGCTGCGCAAAGCCATCTTCGCCGGGGTGATCTGGCTGCTGCTGGGCCTGGTGCTGATGGGCTGGCTGATCCGCTGAGCGCCGGCTAGGCTCAGGGCTTTCGCTCACGGACGAGCCGTCATGCCCCTGCTCCCCCTCAAGCTTCCCGCCTGGCTGCAACCGCGCCGCCATTGCCAGCTCTGCGACGAGCCCGCCGACCACCCCCGACACGCCATCTGCAGCGCCTGCGAGACCGAGCTGCCCTGGCTCGGCGCGCAGTGCCAGGTGTGCGCGGTGCCGCTGCCGATGGCCGGGCTGATCTGCGGCGCCTGCCAGCGCCAGGCGCCGAGCTTCGCCCGGGTGGAGGCGCCGTGGCGCTATGCCTTTCCGGTGGACAACCTGATCACCCGCTTCAAGCACCAGGGCCAGTGGCCGTACGGCCGGCTGCTCGCCGAGCTGTTGGCCGAACACCTGCAGCACGCCTACGACGAAGGTTTGCCCAGGCCGCAGGCGCTGCTGCCGGTGCCCCTGGCGCGGCGGCGCCAGCGTCGCCGCGGTTTCAACCAGGCGCAGATGCTCGCCGACTGGCTCGGCCGCCGCCTGCAGTTGCCGGTACACGACGACTGGCTGCAACGGCGCCTGGACACCCCGGCGCAGCAGG
>NZ_AVOF01000349.1:0-3219 GCF_000465935.2 Pseudomonas sp. EGD-AK9 | reverse complement strand
CGCAGGCTGAGGTTGAGGTAGCTGAGTTTCAGCGGCTCCTGGCCGGCGGCCTGCAGCACCAGCTGGCTGTCCACCAGGCTCAGGTGCTGCACCACGCGCAGCCGTTGCAGCAGCTCGGCGATGTCGGCGCGCCCGCCCTGCGGGCCGTCGGGCAGGCCCTGCAGGCGCCAGCTGCCGTCGTCCTGCTGCTGCACGTGCAGCTGCAAACCGGTCAGCTGCAGGTGGCCGATGCGCGCGCGCCGTGCCAGCAGGCTGGCCAGCAGGTCCGGCACCACCCGCACCCGGTCCAGCACCAGGCGCTGCTCGCCATCGCCGACCTGCACGTCGCGCGCCACCAGCAAGGGGGCGAAGCCCTGCCACTGCCCTTCCAGCGCACCGATGCGCACCGGCACGCCGAGCGCGGCGCCGGCGCGGTTCTCCGCCTCCAGGCGGTACTCGGCGACCAGCGGCACCAGCTCGCGGCCCAGGCTGACGTACAGCGCCGCCAGCACCAGCAGCGCGGCACAGAGCCCCAGGCCCCAGCGCAGCAGGGCCATGAACAGACGGGCCAGCGCGTTCATCTCAGCGGCGCCTCAGAGCAGCACCACATCGTACTGTTCCTGGGAGTACATGGTTTCCACCTGGAACTTGATGGTGCGGCCGATAAAGGCCTCCAGATCGGCGACATTGCCCGACTCCTCGTCGAGCAGGCGGTCGACCACCTTCTGGTTGGCCAGCACCCGGTAGCCCTCGGCCTGGTAGGCGCGCGCCTCGCGCAGGATCTCGCGGAAGATCTCATAGCAGATGGTCTCCGCCGTCTTCAGCTTGCCGCGGCCCTGGCAGGCGCTGCACGGCTCGCAGAGCACCTGTTCAAGGCTCTCGCGGGTGCGCTTGCGGGTCATCTGCACCAGCCCCAGCTCGGTGATGCCGATGATGTTGGTCTTGGCGTGGTCGCGCTCCAGCTGCTTCTCCAGGGTGCGCAGCACCTGGCGCTGGTGCTCCTCGTCTTCCATGTCGATGAAGTCGATGATGATGATGCCGCCCAGGTTGCGCAGGCGCAGCTGACGGGCGATGGCCGTGGCCGCCTCGAGGTTGGTCTTGAAGATGGTCTCTTCCAGCGTGCGGTGGCCGACGAAGGCGCCGGTGTTGACGTCGATGGTACTCATCGCTTCGGCCGGGTCGACGATCAGGTAGCCGCCGGACTTGAGCGGCACCTTGCGCTCCAGCGCGCGCTGGATCTCGTCCTCGACGCCGTAGAGGTCGAAGATCGGCCGCTCGCCGGGGTAGTGCTCGAGACGGTCGGCGATCTCCGGCATCAGCTCGGCGACGAACTGGGTGATCTTCTGGAAGGTCTCGCGCGAGTCGACGCGGATCTTCTCGGTGCGCGGGCTGACCAGGTCGCGCAGGGTACGCAGGGCCAGCGACAGGTCCTCGTAGATCACCGAGGGCGCCTTGGCGTTCTGGATCTGCGCGGCGATCTGGTCCCACAGCCGGCGCAGGTAACGGATGTCGATGAGGATCTCGTCGGCGCCGGCGCCTTCGGCGGCGGTGCGCAGGATAAAGCCGCCGGCCTCCTCGATGCCCTCGGCCGCCACGCAGTCGGCGACCACCTGCTTGAGCCGCTCGCGCTCGGCCTCGTCCTCGATCTTCAGCGAGATGCCGACGTGGCTGGTGCGCGGCATGTACACCAGGTAGCGCGAGGGAATCGACAGCTGGGTGGTCAGGCGCGCGCCCTTGCTGGCGATGGGGTCCTTGGTCACCTGCACCACCAGGGCCTGGCCCTCGTGCACCAGGGCGCTGATCGGCTCCACCGCGGCGCCCTCGCGGGTGGAAATTTCCGAGGCGTGGATAAAGGCCGCGCGCTCCAGGCCGATATCGACGAACGCCGCCTGCATGCCCGGCAGCACGCGCACCACCTTGCCCTTGTAGATGTTGCCGACGATGCCGCGCTTCTGCGTGCGTTCGACGTGCACTTCCTGCAGCACGCCGTTTTCCACCACCGCCACGCGCGATTCCATCGGCGTGATATTGATCAGAATCTCTTCGCTCATGCATCCATCCCGCTGGATTGGGCGGCGCGCTGCCGCAAGTTTAGCGCTGGGCCGGCAACTGCCAGCAGGCAATGCCGAATTCGCCGAGCAACTCGGCCGTCTCGCACAGCGGCAGGCCGACCACCGCCGAATAGCTGCCTTCGAGGCGGCTGACGAATACCGCCGCCAGCCCCTGGATACCATAGCTGCCGGCCTTGTCGCACGGCTCGCCGCTGGCCCAGTAGGCTTCGATCTCGCGCTCGCTCAGGGCGCGGAAGGTCACGCTGCTGGCCACCACCCGCGCCGCCTCGCGTCCGCCGCCGGCCAGCGCCACCGCGGTCAGCACCTGATGGCTACGCCCGGACAGCGCCTGCAGCATGGCGCGCGACTCGGCGAAATCGGCCGGTTTGCCGAGGATGCGCCCATCGAGCACCACCGCGGTATCCGCGCCGAGCACCACGGCATCGGCTGACTCGCTCAGGGCGGCCAGACCGGCGCGCGCCTTTTCCCGCGCCAGGCGCTCTACATAGGCGACGGCGGGCTCGTCTGGCAACGGATTTTCGTCTATCGCGGCGATTTGCGTGACGCAGGGCACGGCGATCTGCGCCAGCAGCTCGCGGCGGCGCGGCGAGGCAGAGGCCAGAAACAGCTTGGCCATACGAACTTCTCCCTGTCGGACGAGGCGCGGCCGGCCGCAGCTGGCGCGCTCAGTTGACGTTAAGGCGCTGGTGCAACCCGCGCAGGATGACGCAGACCCAAGGCCAGAGCAGCGCGCTGACCAGCGCCGGCAGCACGAAGGCCAGGGTCGGCGGACGGCTGCCGGTCAGGGCATTGAGCCACAGCTGCACCAGCTGGGCCAGGCCGAACACCACCAGCAGCACGGTGCTCTGCTGCCACATGGGGAACATGCGCAGGCGCTGGTGCAGGCTCAGCACCAGGAAGGTGATCAGGGTCAGGATCAGCGCGTTCTGCCCGAGCAGGGTGCCGAACAGCACGTCCTGGGCCAGGCCGAGCACCCAGGCGGTGGTCATGCCGACCCGATGCGGCAGGGCCAGCACCCAGTAGGTGAGCAGCAGCGCCACCCACAGCGGCCGGCCGATCTCCATGAATTTGGGCAGCGGCGAGACGCTGAGCAGCAGGCCCAAGGCCAGGCTGAGCCAGATCACCCAGCCGTTGCGCGGTTGCATGCCGACCATCAGTTGGTCTCCTC